>JAKLLI010000327.1 GCA_023150195.1 Azonexus sp. | reverse complement strand
CGGAAGCACCCAGCTTCTGATTCGACATCCCGGACAGCGAGGAGTGCATGACCACGGGAATATTCGCCAAACGAGGATCGGACTTGATCTTCTTCGTCAGAATGTAGCCATCCATCTCGGGCATTTCGATGTCGGTCAACACCAGATTAATCACCGACGACGCCGGCTTGCCAACCGAATGGGCGTAAGCGGCAACCTTGTCTAGTTCCTCCCACATCTGGCGGCCATTGACTGCACTAACCCCCTTGACCCCCATCGCATCCAGCGTCCTTTCGATCTGCTTGCGCGCAACGCTGGAGTCGTCGCAATAAAAAACCGTGCAATCCGGACGGTTGACCGAAATCACGCTGCGGAAAAGGATTTCGTTATCGACTGTAGTGGTTTCTGCCAAGACCTTCTCGACGTCCATCATCATGACCAGACGGTTATCATCGAGTTCGGTCACCGCGGTCACCAGACCGCCGGTTTGGGCCATCAGCATGCCCGGCGGCACACGCATCTTGCTCCAGTCCAGACGCAGAATGGTATCCACACCTTCGACCAGAAAGCCCTGGGTATGGCCGTTATATTCCGTGACGATCATGATCTCGCGCGGTGTCTCGGCAGAAATACCGGAATACTTGGCCAAATCAATCACTGGCACGAGCGCACCACGCAGGCTAACCATCCCCTCGACCGAGGGCGGCATGTCCGGTGCGGCAGTAATTGCCGGGGTACGCATGACTTCCCTGACCTTGAACACATTGATGCCATACGTTTCCCTGCGTCCCGTACGCTGATCCACGCCAAGAAAGAACAGCAGAATTTCCAGCTTGTTCGTTCCCGCGAGCTTGGTTCTCGCATCAATATTTCTGAGTAGTTCTGACATTATTTTCCCCGCGCTGGGCACACCGGATCAGCATAACCGCGGGCAGCGTGCCACGCCAACAATGCGCCACCTGAAACCCGGATTCATTTCCAACAGATTACCGCAAATAGTAACCAAATCTCAAGAAATATTAAAAAGTTTGGCAAAATTGGCAATATCAAGTACCTGCTTCACCCCGCCCTTGACACCACTTAACGTGACTTCCTTGCCGGCACCACCCAACTTGTCGCGTAGCATCAACAACATGCCGAGCGCGGAACTATCGAGATAATCGACGCCTTGGAAGTCCACCGTCACGGAACGCGTATCCGCATCCGTGACCAGTGGCTCGTAAGCCGCACGAAAATCCCGGTGGGTGTTGAAATCAAAACGCCCGTTCAGGGAAATCGTTGCCTTCCCGCCTTCTTTACGAACCGTTGCTTGCATGGCCATCCTTGAAAAATCACAAAAACGTTTTTAGTTTAATACTTCTGACAATCTCAGAGAAGTCAATTTCAGCGATTAACTGCTGACAGCACCTTGCGCGAAATTTCACTCAGCGGATATTGCTCTTCCACGGCACCGACGAGAAAGGCTTCCCGCGGCATGCCGTAGACCACACAGCTGGCCTCATCCTGCCCAAAGGTCCGCGCACCGGCCTGTCGCATGCGAAGCAGGCCTTGCGCACCATCCTTGCCCATGCCGGTTAGAATAACGCCAATCGCCTGACGGCCGACCAACTGGGCTGCGCTATCAAAAAGCACATCAACCGCCGGACGATGACGATTCACGGGCTCCGCACCCGACAACTCGGTTTGATAGCCCGTTCCGGCGCGGCGAATTAACAAATGAGAATGTCCAGGCGCGATATACACCGTACCGGCTTTAACCCGTTCATTCCCCTGCGCTTCCACCACTTTGGGCTGACACAGACTATCGAGACGTCGGGCGAACGACGTCGTAAAGGATTCAGGCATGTGCTGGACGATCAGGATCGGCGGGCAATCAGCCGGAATCCCCAACAAGAACTCCTTGATAGCCTCGGTACCACCGGTCGACGCGCCAACGAAGATCAGCTTGCCATGGCTCCCAGCCCCCATCTTGAGTGAGGCTGATGCCGCCAGAGGTGTCACGGGAACCGGCGGAGGCGCTGACATCACGCGCGCCTGAAGACGAGCGCCCTTGGCTGCACGAATTTTGTCTGCCAGTTCATCCGCATATTGCTCCATGCTCCTGCCTTGCTCGGCGCGGGGCTTGCCGATGAAATCGACCGCCCCCAGTTCCAGCGCCCTCAAGGTGGTATCCGATGCATCCTGGGTGTAGGACGAGACCATCACAACCGGCATTGGCCGCAGTCGCATCAGGCGCTCAAGAAACTCAAGGCCATCCATTTTCGGCATGTGCACATCCAGCGTCAGCACATCCGGATTCAGCGCCTTGATCATCTCGCGTGCTGCTTGCGCATCGGGCGCCGCACCCACCACTTCCAGATCGCCGCTGCGATTGATCATTTCGCTCAACACACCGCGCATCAAAGCGGAATCATCCACCACCAATACGCGCGTCTTCATCGTGCCTCAACAGCCAAAAAAATCATGAAATGCATCTTCATCATCAAATAAACAACTCAACATCGCCCTGCATGGATGTACCAGCCAGTCTGTCCTTGTAGTCCCGCTCACGACTAAACAACGTTTCGTTGTGCACGCGGTGGAGTTTCTTGACCAGCACCCGGCCAGAATCCGGGAAATAGTAGACTTTCCGCGGATACGAATCCAGCAGGTCTTTGGCAACAACG
>JAKLLI010000003.1 GCA_023150195.1 Azonexus sp. | reverse complement strand
GTCTCCGAAATCGCGTGTAAGTCATTGTTGTTTAAGAAAAAAATCCTGATTTTCTATTGACGCTCCCGGTTTGTTGCTCTAAAGTGGGTAAACGTGCACAAAAGTGGGTAAACGGGGATGTTTGAGGGGGCTGCGGCACTCAATCTGGACGCGAAAGGGCGGCTTGCCATTCCGGCAAGGCATCGTGACGCCCTGCTCGCCGCCGGTGAGGGCTCGCTGGTGCTGACCGCGCATCCGCATGGCTGTTTGCTGCTTTACCCCGCCCCGGCCTGGCAGCCGATTCGCGACAAAATCCTCTCTGGCAATAGCCTGAGTCGCACCGTTGCTGCCATTCAGCGTCTGATGGTCGGGAACGCGCGAACCGAGTCGCCCGATGGCACGGGGCGTTTGTTGATTGCCCCTGAGTTGCGTGAGCTGGCGAAGCTCGACAAGACCGTTTATCTGGTGGGTATGGGGTCGCATTTCGAGATCTGGAGTGAGGCGGGTTGGCGGCAGCAGAACGATCTGGCAGCCGAGGCGCTGCTCGGGGATGACTTGCCGCAGGATCTTGGGGATCTGGTGCTGTGACCGCTGCGGGGTCTCATGTCACGGTGCTGCTCGAAGAGGCGGTCGCGGCGCTGGCGCTGCAGGCCGATGGCGCCTATGTGGATGCGACCTTTGGGCGCGGTGGGCATAGCCGACGCATTCTTTCCCGTTTGGGTGAAAAAGGACGTTTGATCGCGGTTGACCGCGATCCGCAGGCGATTGCGGCGGGTGCGGCCATCGCTGATGGCCGTTTTTTGTTGGTGCATCGTGCCTTTGGTGAATTGGCAGCGGCGGCGCAGGACGCCGGCGTGTCCGCGGTCGATGGCGTCTTGTTTGATGTGGGGGTGTCGTCGCCGCAAATCGATGACGCGGATCGTGGCTTCAGTTTTCGCTACGACGCGCCATTGGATATGCGGATGGATACGACGCAGGGAGAGACGGCGGCGGAATGGCTGGCGCGTGCCGAATTGAGGGAAATTACGGAGGTCATCAGAAATTATGGCGAAGAACGGTTTGCTTTCCAGATTGCAAAGAAGGTTGTGGCTGCTCGGGTGGAACAACCAATTGTCACAACAGCTCAGTTCGCGGCCCTTGTACGCGAGACCGTGCGCACCCGTGAGCCAGGGCAGGACCCGGCGACGCGCAGCTTTCAAGCTTTACGGATTCATATCAATCAAGAGCTCCGCCAGCTGGAGGTAGCCTTGCCGCAGGCGCTTGAACTGTTGAAGCCGGGTGGGCGCCTTGTCGTGATTTCCTTTCATTCGCTTGAAGATCGCATCGTGAAAAATTTCATGCGCCAGCAGTCGACCGCGGATAGTCTGCCGCGCAATCTGCCGCTGCGTGCCGATCAGTTGCCCAAGCCCAAGCTGGCGCTGGTGGGCAAGGCGATCAAGCCCGGCGAGGCGGAAATTGCGGCCAATCCCCGGGCGCGCAGCGCAGTCATGCGCGTGGCGGAGAAGCTGTGATGCAACGCGTCAATCTCCTGCTTCTCCTGTTGGTGGTGTTCTGTGCGCTGGGTGTGGTGACCTCACAGCACCGGGCGCGCAAGCTGTTTCAGGCCTTGGAGGCCGAGCAGGAAAAAGGACGGCAACTCGACGTGGAATACGGTCAGTTGCAACTTGAAATGTCGACATGGGCAACGCATCCCCGTGTCGAGCAGATTGCCCGTGATCGCCTGCGCATGCAGCTTCCCGTGGCGCCGGGGCGTCTGGAGACGCTGGCGGGGGGGCGCTGATGGCGGTGGGGCGTCGTTCCGTGCGCGGACATCGTTATGTGGATAGCCCGGTGCTGGCGCTGGCGCTGCAGGGCTGGCGTTCGCGCACCGTTGGCTTGCTCCTGATGGGGGCATTTGTCGCTTTGCTGGTGCGTGCGTTCTATTTGCAGGTCATCAACAACGATTTTCTTCAGGAAAAAGGCGACTCCCGCTATTTGCGGGATATCGAGATTTCAGCATCGCGGGGCAAGGTGATGGATCGCCATGGCGACATGCTGGCGGTGTCGACACCCATGAAATCGATCTGGGCCATTCCGGTCGATGCGCGAAACATGACGGCAGACCAGAAGCGTCGGCTGGCTGACATGTTGGAAGTCAAGCCTCGTGAACTGGACGCGCGTCTGGCGGCCGACAAGGGTTTTGTGTTTCTCAAGCGCCAGGTGCCGCCGCAAGTGGCCGATCAGGTTGCGGCAGCCAAGTTGCCCGGCGTGCATCAGGAGCGCGAGTACCGTCGTTACTACCCGGCGGGTGAAATGACAGCGCATCTGGTGGGCTTTACCGGGGTGGATGACAAAGGCTTGGAAGGCGTGGAGTTGGCCTTCCAGTCGTCGCTGCTCGGACGCGCCGGGGCGCGGACGGTCATTCGCGATCGTCGCGGCAACATCGTCGAGGATGTGGGTGCGACACGGCCGCCGCAGGATGGCAAGGATGTGGTGCTGGCCATCGATTCCAAGATTCAGTACATCGCCTACAGCCAGTTGAAAGCGGCGGTGATCGAACACAAGGCCAAGGCGGGTGGTGTGGTGGTGCTTGATGCGCGGACCGGGGAAATCCTGGCGTTGGCGAACTGGCCAACCTATAACCCGAACAATCGCAGTGCGCTTTCCGGCGCGCAGTTACGCAACCGGGCGGTGACCGATACCTTCGAGCCGGGCTCGACCTTGAAGCCGTTTACGGTGGCCCTGGGCTTGGATAAGGGGAAATATCGTTACGACTCCGTGATTGATTGTGCGCCGGGTCGCCTCACCATTGGCAAGGCGACCATTTCCGATGCGCACCCCCATGGCAAGCTGAGTGTCGCCGAAGTCATTCAGAAGTCCTCGAATGTAGGTACGACCAAAATCGCGCTGAGCATGCCGGCGGAAGCGATGTGGTCCATTTTTGATGGGCTGGGTTTTGGCCGGACCCCCGAGCTGGGTTTTCCTGGGGAAGTTGGTGGGCGCTTGCGGCCGTGGAAAAACTGGAAGCCGATCGAGCAGGCGACCATGTCTTACGGGCACGGCATTTCCGTCAGTCTGATCCAGTTGGCGCGCGCCTATACCGTGTTCGCCAATGATGGGGAGCTCAAGCCGCTGTCGTTGCAGCGCGCAGACCAACCGCTGGTGCGTGGTCAGCAAATCTATTCGCCACAGACCGCCCGGGAAATGCGCGCCATGTTGGAAATGGTGGTCGGTCCTGGTGGCACGGCACCGAAAGCGGCAGTGCCAGGCTATCGCGTCGGGGGCAAGACGGGCACCGCCCACAAGCTGGAAGCGGGCGCTTATGCGAATAAATACATTGCTTCTTTTGTCGGTATGGCGCCGATGTCCGATCCGCGGCTGATCGTCGCAGTGATGGTCGATGAGCCCAGCGATGGCCGCTATTACGGCGGCGACATTGCGGGGCCGGTGTTCTCGCAGGTGATGGCCGGCGCATTGCGTTCGCAAGGCATTCGTCCGGATGCGCCCGCCGCCAATATGGCAGCAGCCAAGGAGCGTTCATGAGCGCGCATATGCAACTGCTGACGAGTCTCGAAGCCATGGGCCTGTCGCCCACTGGCGTCGCTGATGACAGCCGTCAGGTGCGGCCGGGCGATGTGTTTCTGGCCTATCCCGGTGATCTGGCCGATGGCCGTCGCTACATCGCGGATGCGCTGGACCGCGGGGCGCTGGCCGTGGTCTGGCAGCCGGGCGGGGATTTTGTCTGGAACCCGGCGTGGACCGTGCCTAATCTGCCGGCCAAGTCGCTGCGCGAGTTAGCGGGTCCGCTGGCGCATGCGGTGTATGGTCATCCCAGCGAGGGGCTGTCGCTGATCGCGATTACCGGCACCAATGGCAAGACCACAATCAGCCAGTGCATCGCCCGGGTCTATCCCAAGCCTTGCGCTTTGATCGGTACGCTGGGTGCCGGCTTCCCGGATGCGTTGGAAGAAACCGGCTTCACGACGCCGGAAGCCACGACACTGATGCGTTACCTCGCTGATTTTCGTGAGCGCAAGGCGGCTGCCTGCGCGCTGGAAGCCAGTTCCATCGGCATCGAAGAAGGCCGCATGAACGGAGCCCGGGTCGACGTGGCGGTCTTCACCAATTTCACCCGCGATCATCTCGATTACCACGGCAGCATGGAAGCCTATGCGGCGGCCAAGGCGCGCCTCTTCCAGTGGCCTCGTTTGCGGACGGCGATCATCAACCTTGACGATGCGATGGGTGTGCAGTTGATGCGGGAAACCTCCGCCATCCGGGTGCTGGGTTATGGCATTGGCGATCAGCGGCGGGATTTCCATGCACTGGTGCGTGCCGAGGAGTTGGTCGATACGCCTTTTGGTCAGCGCTTCTCGCTGGTCTTGCCGAACGGCCGCACGACGGTCGATACCGGGCTGGTCGGTCGCTACAACGTCTCCAATCTGCTGGCGACGGCGGCCGTTTTGCACGATGCCGGAATGGCGGCACATGAAGTCGGATTGCGTTTGTCTGAATTGACGCCACCACCGGGCCGCATGGAACGGCTGGGCGGTAACGATGCGCCTCTGGTCGTGGTGGATTACGCGCACACCCCGGACGCACTCGACAACGCGCTGCGCGCTTTGCGTCCGGTGGCCGATGGCCGGGGCGGCAAGTTGGTCGTGGTGTTCGGCTGTGGTGGTGACCGTGATCGCGGCAAGCGTCCGGAAATGGGGGCGGTGGCCGAACGGATCGCGGATCGTGTGCTGGTGACCAGTGACAATCCACGCCATGAAGTTGCGCAGGCCATCATCGATGACATCCTGGCCGGCTGCGCCCGGGCGGAAACCGAAATTGACCGGGCACGGGCCATTGCGATGGCGATTGCCGGCGCGGCGCCGCAGGATGTGATTCTGCTGGCGGGGAAGGGACACGAGTCCTATCAGGACATTGGCGGCGTGCGCCATCCGTTCTCGGATGTTGCCCACGCCGAAGCGGCCCTGGCAGCGCGTCAGGCAAACCGTGAGGAGGCAAGGTAATGGACTGGATGCTCTCGGAAGTTGCACATGCCGTTGCCGGCGAGTTGATCGGCACGGATTTGCGGGTGCAAGGCGTATCGACTGATACCCGGGCGATCGGCGCGGGTCAATTGTTCATTGCACTGGCCGGCGAGCGTTTCGATGCGCATGACTTTTTGGCGCAGGCGCTTGCTTCAGGCGCGGCGGCCCTGCTGGTCAGTCGTCGTGAGGCGGTGCCGGTGGGCGTGTCTGCGGTCTGTGTTGCCGATACCCGCCTTGCCCTCGGTCAACTGGCCGCGGCCTGGCGTGCCCGTTTTGCGCGACCGGTGATTGCCGTGACCGGCTCCAACGGGAAAACGACGACCAAGGAAATGATCGCCGCCATGCTGACTGCGGCGTTTGGCGACGCCGTACTGGCCACGCGCGGCAACCTGAACAACGACATTGGCTTGCCGCTGACCCTGCTCGGTCTGCATGCCGGGCATCGGGCGGCGGTGATCGAGATGGGCATGAATCATCCGGGCGAAATCGATTATCTGACCCGTATTGGGCAGCCGACCGTCGCCCTGGTCAACAACGCCCAGCGTGCCCATCTGGAAGGTATGGGCGAACTGGATGAGGTGGCGCGCGAAAAAGGCAGTATTTTCAACGGTCTGCCAGCGACGGGTGTTGCGGTGATCAATGCCGATGATGCCTACGCTGCCTTGTGGCAGACCCTGGCGGCCGGACGGACCGTGCGTACCTTTGGCATCGATCAGCCGGCCGACGTGCGGGCGAAGGTTCGTCTGCATGGGCTGGAAACGACGCTGGCGATTTCTGCGCCAGAGGGTGAAGGCGAGGTCGCGCTGGCGATTCCCGGGCGCCATAACGCCCGCAATGCCGTGGCGGCCGCTGCCGCCGGACTGGCGGCGGGACTGCCAATGGATGCTGTGCTCGCCGGTCTGCGCGCCTTTGCCGGCGTCAAAGGCCGTTTGCAGCGCCGTGCCGGTAGGTGTGGCGCCGAAATTCTTGACGACACCTACAACGCCAATCCGGATTCTGTCCGCGCCGGGATCGATGTGCTGGCCAGCACCATGGGGCGCAAGGTGCTGGTGCTGGGCGATATGGGCGAGATTGGCGACGCGAGCGCGCAGTATCACGATGAAATTGGCGGTTATGCAAAGAGCCAGGGCATCGACCGTCTCTATGCGCTGGGTGACGTCAGCAAGGTGGCAGTGCGGAATTTTGGCGAGGGTGCTCGCCATTTCTGCAACATCGACAAATTGATCGCTGCGGTCGACAAGGAATTGGGCCCGGAAACCACGGTGCTGGTGAAGGGGTCGCGCTTTATGAAAATGGAAAGGGTGGCCGATGCGCTGGCAGCGCAACCGTCCGCCGGGGAGAAACACTGATGCTGCTCGCTTTGGCCCAATGGCTGGCCCAGGACATTCGATTTTTCAATGTCTTCAATTACATCACCCTGCGTACCGTGCTGGCCACGATGACAGCACTGATGATTTCCTTCGTTGCGGGTCCGGGCGTGATTCGCTGGCTGGCGGCCAAGAAAATCGGGCAGGCGGTGCGGACGGATGGGCCGCAGACGCACCTCGTCAAATCCGGCACGCCGACCATGGGCGGCGTGCTGATCCTGATCGCCATTGGTGTGACGACGTTGCTGTGGGGCGATTTGACCAACAAGTATGTGTGGACCGTGCTGGTCGTCACGTTGGGCTATGGCATCGTCGGCTGGTACGACGACTGGAAAAAGGTGGTGTATCGCGATCCCAAGGGCTTGTCGGCCAAGTGGAAGTATTTGTGGCAGTCGGTGCTGGGCTTGGGTGCTGCGCTGTTTTTGGCGTTCTCGGCGACGTCGACCGCACAAACCCAACTGATCGTGCCTTTCTTCAAAACCGTCGCCTATCCGCTGGGCATCATCGGTTTCATCGTGCTGACCTATTTCGTGATTGTCGGCACCAGTAACGCGGTGAATCTGACGGATGGCCTGGATGGCCTGGCGATCATGCCGACGGTGATGATTTCTGCGGCCTTCGCAATTTTCGCCTACGTTGCCGGCAATGCGGTGTATGCCAAATACCTGCTGGTGCCCTACGTGCCGGGCGCCGGGGAGTTGTGCATCCTGCTCGGCGCCATCGCCGGGGCCGGGCTGGGCTTTCTCTGGTTCAACGCCTATCCCGCGGAAGTTTTCATGGGCGATGTCGGTGCCCTGTCGCTGGGCGCCGCGCTGGGCACCGTCGCCGTGATCGTGCGCCAGGAAATCGTGCTGGTGATCATGGGCGGCATTTTCGTTGTCGAGACCCTGTCGGTCATGCTGCAAGTCAGCTACTTCAAGTACACCAAGAAAAAGTACGGTGAAGGCCGCCGCATTTTGCGCATGGCGCCGCTGCACCACCATTTCGAACAAACGGGCTGGAAGGAGACGCAGGTGGTCGTCCGCTTCTGGATCATCACCATCATGCTGGTCCTGATCGGACTGGCAAGCTTGAAGCTGCGCTAAATGGAACTTCAGGGCAAACGCGTTCTGGTGGTCGGACTCGGAGAGTCCGGACTGGCGATGGCCAAGTGGCTGCATCGCCAGGGCGCCATCGTGCGCGTTGCCGATTCGCGGGGGAATCCGCCGAATGTGGCGGCTTTGGATGCGGTCGCGCCGGGTGCTGAATTGCGTTGCGGTGCCTTCAACGAGGCGACCTTCGCCGGCATGGACGTGATTGCCCTGTCGCCCGGGGTGCCCAAGGCAACACCGGCCATTGCTGCGGTCAACCTGCCCCTGATCTCGGAAATCGAGTTGTTTGCCGACGGTGTGCGCGAACAGGTGCCGGGTTCGAAAATCCTGGCCATTACCGGCAGCAACGGCAAAACCACGACTACCGCACTCACGGCCCATCTGCTCAAGAGCGCGGGTATCCCGGCAGTGGCTTGCGGCAACATTTCGCCCTCAGCCTTGGATGCGTTGATGGATGCGCAGGATGCCGGCGCCTTGCCGCAGGTCTGGGTGGTGGAATTGTCCAGCTTCCAGCTGGAGACCACGCACCATCTGCACGCCGACGCGGCGACGGTGTTGAACATTTCGGAAGACCATCTGGATCGCTACGAGGGCAGTCTCGCGAATTACGCGCAGGCCAAGTCGCGGATCTTTCAGGGCAAGGGCGCGATGATCCTCAATCGCGACGATGACTGGTCGATGGCGAATGGCCGTTGTGGGCGCCGGATGATCACTTTCGGACTGAATCCGCCCTCGCGGGCAACGGATTTTGGCTACAAGGAAGCTGCCTTGTGGCGGGGTCAGGATCGCCTGATCGCGGTGGCCGATCTGCAGTTGAGCGGCTTGCACAACGCGGCGAACGCCTTGGCTGCGCTGGCACTCTGCGATGCGATTGGCGTCGACCTGGAACGCCTGATGGCGCCCTTGAAGGCGTTCAAGGGACTGGCGCATCGCGTAGAGACCGTCGCCGAAATCGATGGCGTGCTGTACGTGGATGATTCCAAGGGGACCAACGTCGGCGCCACCTTGGCTGCCATCGAAGGCATGGGTCGCAAGTTGGCCATCGTGCTCGGTGGTGATGGCAAGGGCCAGGATTTCTCACCGCTCAAGCCGGCACTGGAAAAGCATGGCCGGGCGATTGCGCTGATCGGCCGCGATGCCGCAGCCATCGGCATGGCACTGGAAGGTAGCGGCGTGCCGACCCGTATTGTTGGCGACATGCGCGATGCCGTGCGCTGGCTGGCGGCACAAGCACAGCGCGGCGATTGTGTTCTGTTGTCGCCGGCCTGTGCCAGCCTAGACATGTACCGCAACTATGCGCACCGCGCTCAGGCCTTCATCGATGCGGTCAAGGAGCTGGCGCCATGATGCTTTCGGCCCTCGAAGCGCCACGCCGTCCGATGCAGGAAATCGATTACGTCCTGCTCTGGAGCGTGCTGGCCCTGCTGTTTGGCGGCTTGGTCATGGTCTATTCCGCCTCGATCGCGATCGCCGAGGGCGGACGTTTCACCAATCACCAGCCGGCGTATTACCTGGTGCGTCACACCGTGTTTCTGGGGATCGGCATGGTTGCGGCGATGCTCGCTTTTCAGGTGCCGCTCAAGGTCTGGCAGCGTTATGCCCCCCATTTGTTCATGATCGGCGTTTTTTTGCTGGCGATTGTGCTGATTCCCGGTCTGGGGCGCGATGTGAATGGGGCGCGCCGCTGGCTGCCGCTGGGCTTCGCCAATTTGCAACCTTCCGAACTGATGAAGATGTTCGCCGTGCTCTATGCGGCGGACTACACCGTGCGCAAAATTAATGTGATGCACGACCTCAAGCAGGCCTTTCTGCCGATGTTCGGCGCGATGGCCATTGTCGGGATGTTGTTGCTTAAGGAGCCGGATTTCGGCGCCTTCGTGGTCATCATCTCCATCGCCATGGGCATTCTTTTTCTGGGCGGGCTGCGGGCACGCATGTTCGCCATCCTGATCGTCGGCTTGCTGATTGCCTTTGCCGTGATGATCATCGTCTCGCCCTATCGTCGTGATCGCATTTTCGGTTTCATGGACCCGTGGGCAGATGCCTTCGGGCGGGGCTATCAGTTGTCGCATTCGCTGATCGCCTTTGGCCGCGGCGAACTGTTTGGCGTCGGGCTTGGTGCCAGCGTGGAAAAACTCTTTTACTTGCCGGAAGCTCACACCGATTTTCTGCTGGCGGTGATCGCCGAGGAATTGGGCTTTGTCGGTGTGTTGACCGTGATTGCCCTGTTTGCCGTCCTGGTGCAGCGCGCCTTTGCCATTGGCCGCCAGAGCGTGCAGCTGGATCGCCTCTATCCCGCGCTGGTGGCGATGGGCATGGGCATCTGGTTTGGCGTGCAGTCCTTCATCAACATGGGCGTCAATGTCGGCTTGCTGCCGACCAAGGGCCTGACCCTGCCGCTGATGAGTTTTGGCGGCTCCGGCATTCTCGCCAATTGCATCGCGCTGGCCATCCTGCTCCGCGTGGATTGGGAAAATCGACAACTGATGCGCGGAGGCAAACTATGAGCGTCAAAAAAACCCTCATGGTGATGGCCGGCGGGACCGGGGGACATATTTTCCCGGCCTTGGCGGTGGCCAAGGCCATGCGCGAAGCGGGCTGGCGGGTGGTCTGGCTGGGTAATCCGGAGGGCATGGAAGCCCGTCTGGTGCCTCAGCATGGCTTTGAAATGGTCTGGGTCAAGTTTTCCGCGTTGCGGGGTAAAGGGCTGAAGCGCAAGCTGATGCTGCCGCTGAATTTGTTGCGGGGTTTTTGGCAAGGCTTGCAGGCGATGCGTCTGGTACGCCCCGATGTCGTGCTCGGCATGGGCGGCTACATCACCTTTCCAGGCGGCATGATGGCGGCGCTGACCGGCGTGCCGCTGGTGCTGCATGAGCAAAACTCGGTTGCCGGGCTGGCGAACAAGGTCCTGGCCCGGGTGGCCGATCGCATCGTCAGCGGTTTTCCGGCGGTGTTGCCCGGGGCGGAATGGCTGGGCAACCCGGTGCGTCCGGAAATTGCCGCCTTGCCGGCGCCGGCGGAACGGTTTGCCGAGCGTAGCGGTGCGTTGCGCGTGCTGGTCATCGGCGGCAGTCTGGGCGCCAAGGCCTTGAATGAGATTGTCCCGCAAGGGATGGCCCGGTTGACAGCGGATGCCTTGCCGCAAATCGTGCATCAAGCCGGCGAACAGCATATCGAGGCCTTGAAGGCCGCGTATGCCGCCGTGGGGGTGGATGCGCATTGCGTGCCCTTTATTGAGGACATGGCCGGCGCCTACGGTTGGGCGGATCTGGTGATCTGTCGCGCCGGTGCGCTGACCATTGCGGAACTGGCGGCGGCTGGCGTGCCCAGTATCCTGGTGCCCTTCCCGCATGCGGTGGATGACCATCAAACCGGGAATGCCAAATTCCTCGTGAATGTCGGCGGTGCTTTCCTCCTGCCCCAAAACGAACTGACGCCGGACAGCATCGAGCTGATCCGCAACTACTCGCGCGGTCAACTGCTGGAAATGGCCGAAAAGGCCCGCAGTCTGGCCAAGCCAAGTGCCACGGACGACGTGGCCAACCTCTGTCGAGCTATTGCCAAATGAAACATAAAGTCAAACATATCCACTTTGTCGGTGTCGGTGGTTCCGGCATGAGCGGTATCGCCGAAGTGCTGGCCCACCTGAACTACACGGTGAGCGGCTCCGATCTCGCGGCCAGCGCGACCACGCGCCGTCTGGAAGGCGAGGGCGTGCGCGTGGTCATTGGCCATGCCGCAGAAAACATCGCAGGTGCCGATGCTGTGGTCATCTCTACTGCGGTCAAGGAAGACAATCCGGAAGTGATGGCGGCGCGGGAAAGGCACATCCCCGTCGTCCCGCGGGCACAAATGCTGGCCGAGTTGATGCGCCTGAAGCACGGCATTGCGATTGCCGGGACACACGGAAAAACCACCACCACCAGCTTGGTGACCAGCATTCTCGCGGAGGGTGGCGTGGATCCGACCTTCGTCATCGGCGGTCGTCTGAACGCAGCCGGGGCCAATGCCCGCCTGGGGCAGGGCGATTTCCTGGTCGCTGAGGCTGACGAATCGGATGCTTCCTTCCTGTTTTTGTCACCGGTGATTTCCGTGGTGACGAATATCGACGCCGACCATATGGAAACCTATGGTCACGACTTCGAACGGCTCAAGGGGGCCTTTGTCGACTTTCTGAATCGCCTGCCCTTTTATGGGGTGGCCGTGGTCTGCGGCGATGATGCCAACGTGCGCGCCATCCTGCCCCAGGTGGCCAAGCAAATCGTCACCTATGGCCTGGATCCAGCTTGCAATTTCCACGCCGAAAATGTGGTCGCCGATGCGGGACAGATGCGTTTTACCTGCGTGCGGGTGAACGGCTCGATCTCCCGTCTGGACATCACCCTGAATACGCCGGGCATGCACAACGTGCTGAATGCACTGGCCGCCATCGCCGTCGCGACCGAAGTGGGTATTTCAGATGCCGCCATCGTCAAGGCGCTGGCGGAGTTCAAGGGGGTCGGACGCCGCTTTCAGCGTTATGGCGAAGTGGCCCTGCCGTCAGGCGGCCGTTGCACGGTCGTGGATGACTACGGCCATCACCCGGTCGAAATGGCGGCGACGCTGGCTGCAGCCCGCGGGGCTTTCCCCGGGCGTCGCCTGCTGCTGGCCTTCCAGCCGCATCGCTATACCCGGACGCGGGATTGCTTCGAGGATTTCGTCAAAGTCCTGTCTACGGTCGACGCCCTGTGTCTGGCAGAAATCTACGCCGCTGGCGAAGCCCCCATTGTGGCGGCCGACGGCCGGGCGCTGGCCCGCGCCCTGCGCGTTGCCGGCAAGGTGGAGCCGGTGTTTGTCGAAGACATCGCGGCAATGCCGCAAACCATTCTGGATGTCGCCCGCGATGGCGATGTGGTGTTGACCATGGGGGCCGGCTCGATTGGTGCGGTGCCCGGAAAATTGGTGGAAGGCGTATGAGCGGATTGGGCAAAGTAGCGGTCATGTTCGGCGGCAGTTCGGCTGAGCGCGAGGTGTCCTTGAACAGCGGGGCGCGCGTACTGGCTGCCCTGCAAGGCCAAGGCATTGATGCGCATCCCTTCGATCCGGCGGAGCAGCCGCTGGATGCGCTCAAGGGCTATGACCGTGCCTTTATCGCCTTGCACGGTCGACATGGCGAAGACGGCACAATTCAGGGTGCCCTGGAAGTCATGCATATTCCCTACACCGGTTCCGGGGTGCTGGCATCGGCATTGGCGATGGACAAGTTCCGCACCAAGCTGATGTGGCAGGCCGCAGGCTTGCCGATTCCGGAATACGCCCTGCTCACCGAGGATTCCGATTTTGCTGATATCGAAGATGAACTGGGCTTGCCCTTGTTCGTGAAGCCGGCGCGTGAAGGCTCATCGATCGGCGTAACCAAGGTCAAGACCCCCGGCGCACTCAAGGCCGCCTACGAGGAAGCGGCGCGCCACGATCCGTTGGTGATCGCGGAAAAGGGGGTGATGGGCGGCGAGTACACGGTGGGGATCGTCGGCGATCAGGTGCTGCCCATCATCAAGATCGAGCCAGCCACCGAATGGTACGACTACGAAGCGAAATACAACCGCGACGACACACGCTATCTCTGTCCCTGCGGCCTGCCGGAAGCCAAGGAAATGCAGATTCGCAAACAGGCGCTGGAAGCCTTCCGCGTGTTGGGTGGCCGTGGGTGGGGCCGGGTCGACTTTCTGATGGACGAAGCCGGAAATCACTATTTTCTGGAAGTGAACACCGCGCCCGGCATGACCGATCACTCACTGGTGCCGATGGGGGCGCGGGTGGCCGGGCTGGATTATCCGGCGCTGGTGCGCCGGGTGCTGGAAATGGCCGCGACCGACTGAGGCGATGAATGTGGCACAAACCGCAACTGCTCAACACCCTGGCCGACCTGCTGATGCTGGTGGCGGCTGCTGCCTTGCTGGCGGGTGGGGCGGTATGGGGGGTGCGCGTCCAGTCGCTGCCGGTCAAGTCCGTGGTGTTTGTCGAACCCTTGGCGCATACCCGGCGCGGGGAGGTCGAGCAGGTCTTGCCGTCGGCTTTGCGCGGCAATTTTTTCAGTATCGATCTGGAAGCGGTGCGGGTCGCGCTGGAGCAATTGCCCTGGGTGCGCAAGGCGCAAGTGCGCCGCGTGTGGCCGGATACGCTGGAAGTCTCGGTCGAGGAACATCGGCCGCTGGCCCGCTGGGGCGAAGGTCTGGCCGAGATGGTGAACAGCCACGGCGAGGTTTTTGCCGCCCTGGGCAGCGAGGAAACCTTTGCTGCCTTGCCTCTGCTGAGTGGTCCGAACGGCACGGCCGGCGAGGTGTTGCAGCATTTTCAATTGTTCTCCACCGCGTTTTCAAAAACTGGCGAATTGCCGGTGCAGTTGAGTTTGTCGCCGCGTCTGGCCTGGCAGTTGCGGCTGGCCAACGGAACGCGGATCGAGATCGGGCGGGATCACCCGAAAGCGCCCGTGCTCGAACGTTTGGCGCGGTTTGCAGCAGTGTATCCGGCGGTGAAGCAGGCAGCGGCTTCGGCGCCGGCCGTGGTGGATTTGAGATATCCGAATGGTTTCGCGATCAGGGTCGCGGGCGAGGCGAAGGGAAAGTAAGACTATGAGCAGGGACAACAAGGATCTGATTGTCGGGCTGGATATCGGGACATCGAAGATCGTCGCCCTTGTGGCCGAACTCGATCACGAAGGCAAGATGAGCGTGATCGGCATGGGATCGCAGGATTCGCGCGGCCTCAAAAAAGGCGTGGTGGTCAATATCGAGGAGACGGTGCACACCATCAGCCGCGTGGTGCAGGAAGTGGAATTGATGGCGGATTGCAAGGTGAGCACGGTGTATACCGGCATTGCCGGCAGCCACATCAAGAGCTTCAACTCCAATGGCATGGTGGCAATCAAGGACAAGGAGGTGACGCCGGGCGATGTCGAGCGGGTGATTGAAACCGCGAAGGCGATGCCGATTCCGGCGGATCAGGAAATTCTGCACATCCTGACCCAGGAGTTCGTGATCGATGGCCAGGATGGCATTCGCGAACCCATCGGGATGAGCGGGATGCGCCTGGAGGTCAAGACGCACATCGTGACCGGCGCAGTCTCTGCCGCACAGAATATTGTCAAATGTGTGCGTCGCTGCGGTCTGGAAGTGAACGATCTGGTGTTGCAGCCGCTCGCCTCCAGCTATGCCGTGCTCTCCGAGGACGAAAAGGATCTCGGCGTTTGCCTGATCGACATCGGCGGCGGTACCACCGATCTGGCGGTATGGACGCAAGGCGCGATTCGCCACACCTCGGTGATTCCCATCGCCGGTGACCAGATTACCAACGACATCGCCATGGCCCTGCGCACGCCGACCCGCGAAGCCGAGGACATCAAGTGCAAATACGGCTGCGCCTTGTCGCAACTGGCCGATCTCAACGAAAACCTGGATGTCGCCGGGGTGGATGACCGGCCGAGCCGCAAGCTGAGCCGTCGTGCGCTGGCCGATGTGATCCAGCCGCGCGTGGAAGAACTGTTCGAGTTGATCCAGAACGAATTGCGCCGGGCCGGCTTCGAGGAGGTTTTGTCCTCCGGCATCGTGTTGACCGGTGGCGCTAGCGTGATGCCCGGGATGGTCGAGCTGGGCGAGGAAATCTTCCATATGCCCGTGCGCCTGGGCAATCCGAAATACGCCGGCAGTCTGGCCGACGTCGTCCAGAACCCCCGGTTTTCGACGGCATTCGGCCTCTTGCTCGAAGCGCAGACACAGCGCCGGCGCGGCCAAAAAATTCAGGAGAAGCAGGGCGTCAAGGACGTCTTCTCCAGCATGAAGCAGTGGTTCTCAAAAAATTTCTGATTTGTTTTTTACCGGTTTTTCAGAGGAGGTAGTCATGTTTGAAATCATCGAGAAGGAAGAAGAACTCGGCACCATCATCAAGGTGTTCGGGGTCGGCGGTGCTGGTGGCAATGCCATCGAGCACATGATTCGCGAAGGCGTGAATGGCGTTGAATTCATCGCTGCCAACACCGATGCGCAGGCACTGGCGCGCAATGCCGCATCGAGCAAGCTGTCGCTCGGCAAGACGGGTCTTGGCGCCGGCGCCAAGCCGGAGGCTGGCAAGGCGGCCGCCGATGCGCACAAGGACGAAATCCGTGCCGCCCTCGACGGCGCGCACATGGCCTTCATCACCGCTGGCATGGGCGGCGGCACGGGCACGGGCGCGGCGCCGGTTGTGGCGGAAATCGCCCGCGAAATGGGCATCCTGACGGTGGGCGTGGTCACCAAACCCTTCAGCTTCGAAGGCGGCAAGCGCATGAAGTCTGCGGAAGCCGGGATCGCCGAGTTTTCCAAGCATGTTGACTCGCTGATCGTCATTCTCAACGACAAGCTGATGGAAGTCATGGGCGATGACGCTGATGTTGATGACTGCTTCAAGGCGGCTGACGATGTGTTGAAGAACGCCGTGGGCGGTATTGCCGAAATCATTACCTACCCCGGTTTGGTTAACGTCGACTTCGAAGACGTGCGCACCGTGATGGGTGAAATGGGCCGCGCGATGATGGGTTCTGCCGCGGCTGCCGGCGTCGACCGTGCGCGTGTCGCCGCCGAGCAGGCCGTCGCTTCGCCTTTGCTGGAAGGCGTCAATCTGTCCGGCGCCAAGGGCGTGCTGGTCAATATCACCGCCGCCAAGGGCAATCTGAAGATGAAGGAAGTCAATGAGGTGATGAACACCGTCAAGGCCTTCGCGGCCGAAGACGCTCACATCATCTTTGGTGCGGTCTACGACGATTTGATGGGCGATTCGCTGCGCGTTACCGTCGTCGCTACCGGTCTGGGTCAGGCAGCAGCCAAGCGCCAGACGTTTGAAGTGATCAACACGCCGGTCGTGGAAGCGGTGGCCACCGGAACGCATGATGCAGTGGCTTTCTCCAACGCGACGATCGACTACAACCAGATTGCCGATGTGCCGGCCGTGGTGCGCAAGCGCAATGTGACGGTCGAGGCATTGGCCAACAGCGGTGTCGATCGCTACGACATTCCGGCCTTCTTGAGGAAGCAGGCCGACTAAGTTGTAAGCAATTCATTCTCTGAAAAAGGGCGGCGGCGCGTTGTGTTACAATGCGCCGCTTTCCCCAATCATTCAATTACTTGCAATGCTCAAGCAACGCACACTGAAATCCGTGATACGCGCCGCAGGCGTTGGCCTGCATGGTGGTGTGAAGGTCAGCATGACCCTCAGACCGGCGGCGCCGAATACCGGTATCGTGTTTCGTCGCGTCGATTTGCCTGAGCCGGTCGATATTCCCGCGCAAGCGTTTCTGGTCGGTGACACCCGCATGTGTTCCTGTCTGGAAAAGGATGGCGTGAAAGTCGGCACCATCGAACATCTGATGTCCGCCTTGTGTGGTTTGGGCATCGACAACGCCTGGATTGATCTGGATGCACCCGAAGTGCCCAGTCTGGATGGCTCGGCGGCCCCCTTCATTTTTCTGATTCAGTCGGCAGGCATCGAAGAACAGGATGCCCCCAAACAATTCATCCGCGTCAAGCGTCCCCTGGAAGTGCGCGAGGGCGACAAATGGGCGCGTTTTGAGCCTTACGACGGCTATCGACTCAGTTTTTCGATTGTGTTCAATCACCCGGCCATCGATAAATCTGCTCAAACGGCGGAAATCGATTTCGCCAATCAATCTTACATCCGCGAAATTTCCCGCGCCCGTACCTTCGGCTTCATGCAGGAAGTCGAGTATTTGCGTGAAAACGGTCTGGCGCTGGGCGGCGGGCTGGAAAACGCCATCGTGCTCGACGAATTCCGCGTCCTGAATCAGGATGGCTTGCGCTATGGCGACGAGTTCGTCAAACACAAGATTCTGGATGCCGTCGGCGACCTCTACCTGCTCGGTCATCCCTTGTTGGCCGCCTATGCCTCGCACAAGGGCGGTCATGCGATGAACAATCTGCTGGCCAGAACCCTGCTCGAGCAAACCGATGCCTGGGAATTGGTGCACTTCGACGATGTGGCGCAGGCACCGCAGGGCGTGACGCGCTGGCTGGCGCAAGCCGCCTGATTCCCCAATGTGGCTGCTGCGCCTGCTGGCAGTCCTGCTGGGCATCGCACTGGCAGTCTGCGGGCTGCTCTACCTGTTGACCCGAAATCCCCGCTATCTCTGGCTGGCAAAGCGCATGCTGAGTGCCGGTGTGATGATGGCCCTGCTGGTGTTTTCCCTGCTGTTTGTCGAGCGCCTGGCGCTTATTCCTGGCTGGTAGCACGCGCAATCAGCTGGGCCAGCGCGTCACGCAGTGTCCCTTTTGGTAGATTTTCGCAGGTTGACCGCAGCATTTTCATGGATTTGCCAGAAATGGGTTTTTGCGTGGAAGCTATTGATCGGAAAGGGGATTGTCGAGGTTGAACTTTCACCTCGATGTCGTTACACTCCAGACCCTCAATCGATAATTCGCTGCACAAACGCCGGCTCATTTGGCGAAGTTTGGCGGCGACCGCGCCATGATCGGCGTGGATAATGACTTTCCCCGACTTGTAATTGGCCACGTGCGCCGCATGGCGCAGGGGGCCGGGGGCGACAGCTTCGAATCGCTGCGCAAGCTTCATCAGGCGTCGTGCATGGGCCATCACCCGGCCTGTGGCGGCATCGGCGTTGAGGTAGTCTTGCGGCGCTTTGTACATGGGAGGTTCCGTGCAGATCATCATTGTTTCGCGTCACCTGAAAGCGGCGCGTACGCTCACCATTATGCCCCGCCATCTCGTGATCGGCACGGGCCTTCTGGTGACCGTGATTCTGCTGGCGGCATTTTTGGTTTCCTGGCTGTCGATGCATTTTCGTTTGCCGGTGGCCGAAGATCTGGTGCATGCCATCCAGCAGGAAGAATCCCGTCAGGCGAGCGAGCATGTTGCCAATAACCTGCAGTTGATGGCGACTCGCCTGGGAGAGCTTCAGGGGCGCTTGCTGCAACTGGATAATCTGGGAAGCCGGGTGTCGGATCTGGCGGGTATCAAGCAACGCAAGCCGGCAGCGCCGGTGAGTGCGCCGGGACAAGGTGGGCCTTACCTGCCGGCACCCATGTCCTCGGACGAGTTGCAGGAAGAAATCGAGCGCCTGGCGGCAAGCGTTGATCGTCATACGGACGAGTTCTCCTACATGGAATTCAAACTACTCGAGAAGCGGGTTGAATCCCGTGTGTTGCCCACCACCCTGCCGGTCAAGGATGCGGTGCTGGGATCCGGTTTTGGCTATCGCAGTGATCCATTCGCCGGATTACGTGCGCGCCACGACGGACTCGATTTTTCTGCGCCCCAGGGAACGCCCATTGTGGCAGCGGCCGATGGGGTGGTGTCCAGTGCGGACTTCCATCCCGATTTCGGCAACGTGGTCGATATTGATCATGGCGATGGGTTGACCTCGCGTTATGCACACATGTCGATGATCGAGGTGGTGGCGGGGCAGATGCTGCGGCGCGGCGAGAAAGTGGGCGAGGTCGGCACGACCGGACGCTCCACCGGGCCGCACCTGCATTTCGAAGTGCGCATGCTCGGTGTACCCCAGAATCCGGCAAATTTCCTCAAGCGCGGGCAGGAATTTGCCCAGGTCAAGCGCCGTTGATACCCTGCCTCGGCGCTTGCCGAGGCGCCGGTCCTGCCGGCAGGGCGTGCTAGAATCCCTGCCTTCTTGCGCCTGTTCGCGCCTCACCCTGATTCCAAAGCGATGATTTCCGGCCTACTCAAAAAGATTTTCGGCAGCCGTAACGATCGGCTGATCAAGCAATATTCCCAGACCGTCAAGCGTATCAATGCCCTGGAGCCGCAGATGGCGGCGCTGGATGATGGCGCCCTGCGTGCCAAGACGGATGAATTTCGCAAACGCTACGCCGATGGCCAGTCCCTCGATGACCTGTTGCCGGAAGCCTTTGCCGTGGTGCGCGAAGCCGGCAAGCGCGTGCTCGGCATGCGCCATTTCGATGTGCAGTTGATCGGCGGCATGGTGCTGCATTACGGCAAGATCGCCGAAATGCGCACCGGCGAAGGCAAGACGCTGGTCGGCACGCTGCCCGCCTACCTCAATGCCATTGCCGGCAAGGGGGTCCATGTCATCACCGTCAACGACTATCTGGCGACGCGCGACTCCGAGTGGATGGGCAAATTGCATCGTTTCCTGGGGTTGACCGTAGGCGTCAATCTGTCCCAGATGGATCATGAAACGAAGCAGCAAGCTTACGCCGCAGACATCACCTACGGGACCAATAACGAATTCGGCTTCGACTACCTGCGTGACAACATGGTGTACACCGCCGGTCAGCGTGTGCAGCGTAGTCTCGGTTTCGCCATCGTCGACGAAGTGGACTCCATCCTCATCGACGAGGCGCGCACGCCCCTGATCATTTCCGGACAGGCGGACGACCATACCGATCTCTATCTGCGCATGAAGTCGGTGGTGCCGCAGCTCACTCGCGCCATGGAAGAAAATGGCGAAGGTGATTACTGGGTGGATGAAAAGGGACATCAGGTCCACCTGTCCGAAGCCGGTTACGAGCGCGCCGAAGACCTGCTGGCCCAGGCCGGGCTGCTGGCTGAGGGCAGCAGCCTGTACGATGCGGCCAATATCACGCTGATGCATCACCTGAATGCCGCCCTGCGTGCGCTGACCCTGTTCAACAAGGACCAGCATTACGTCGTCCAGAATGGCGAAATCATCATCGTGGACGAGTTTACCGGACGCTTGATGGCGGGCCGCCGCTGGTCGGATGGGCTGCACCAGGCGGTTGAAGCCAAGGAAGGCGTCGCCATTCAGGCGGAAAACCAGACGCTGGCCTCCATCACCTTCCAGAATTATTTCCGGATGTACGAAAAGCTGGCCGGCATGACCGGCACGGCCGATACGGAAGCCTACGAATTCCAGCAGATTTATGGTCTGGAAACCGTGGTGATTCCGACCAATCGTCCGATGGCCCGCAAGGACATGAACGATCTGGTGTTCAAGACCGCCGACGAAAAGCATGCGGCGATCATCGCCGACATCAAGGATTGCGCCAAGCGGGGCCAGCCGGTGCTGGTGGGGACGACCTCGATCGAAGCCTCGGAATTACTGTCTTCCCTGCTCGACAAGGGAAAACTGTCGCATCAGGTCCTGAACGCCAAGCAGCACGCCCGCGAAGCAGAAATCGTCGCGCAGGCCGGTCGACCGGGCATGATCACCATTGCGACCAATATGGCGGGTCGCGGCACCGACATCGTGCTGGGCGGCAATGTCGAAAAAATGCTGGATGCGGTGCGCGCCGACGAAAGCTTGTCCGAGGTGGACAAGGCCACTCGCATCGAGGCCATGAAGGCTGAGTGGAAAACGGTCCACGAAACCGTGCTGGCCGCAGGTGGTCTGCACATCATTGGGTCTGAACGGCACGAGTCCCGCCGGATCGACAACCAGCTGCGCGGCCGTGCCGGTCGTCAGGGCGATGCCGGTTCTTCCCGGTTTTACCTCTGCCTCGACGATCCCCTGTTGCGCATCTTTGCCGGTGAGCGCCTGCGCGCCATCATGGACAAGCTGAAGATGCCGGAAGGCGAGGCGATCGAGCATCCGCTGGTGACCCGTTCGCTGGAATCCGCGCAGCGCAAGGTGGAAGCGCGCAACTTCGATATTCGCAAACAGTTGCTGGAATACGACGATGTCGCCAACGATCAGCGTAAGGTGATCTACCAGCAGCGTAACGAATTGCTCGAAACCCAGGACATCTCCGAAACCATCACGGCCATGCGTCACGGCGTGATCGGCGATATCTTCCGCCTGCATGTGCCGCTGGATTCCGTGGACGAGCAGTGGGATATGGAAGGTCTGGAGCGTGCGCTGGCCGCCGATCTGCAAATTGCGGCACCGGTCGCGCAATGGTTCAAGAATGAGCCGACCCTGTCCGACGAAGAAATCCTTGAGCGCATCCTGAGCGAAGCCGATGCCACCTATGCCGCCAAGGTGGAGCTGGTGGGGGCGGAAACCTTCCAGCAGTTCGAGCGCAATGTGATGTTGCAGAGTCTGGACAGCCATTGGCGTGAGCATCTGGCAGCTCTGGATCACCTGCGCCAGGGGATTCATCTGCGCGGTTATGCGCAAAAGAATCCCAAGCAGGAATACAAGCGCGAAGCCTTCGAACTCTTCGAAACCTTGCTGGACCAAGTGCGCAGCGAAGTGACCCGGGTGGTGTTCACGGTCCACATCCGTACGCCGGAAGATGTTGAGGAAACCGCACCGCATGCCGACGTCAGCAACGTCAAGTATCAGCATGC
>JAKLLI010000326.1 GCA_023150195.1 Azonexus sp. | reverse complement strand
ATCTGCTGCAAGCCAACCGAATGCCCCTTCGCCTGCGCGCGTGTGAAGGCGGGGAAGTGGATGTGCGCTGTCGCCCCGACGCCCTGCCGCTGGCGGCGCAAAGCACCGACCTGATCATCCTGCCCCACATGCTTGAGTTTGCGGAAAATCCGCATCAGATCTTGCGCGAAGTGGAACGGGTACTCATTCCCGAAGGACAGCTGATTATTCTGGGTTTCAATCCGCTCTCGCTGTGGGGGCTGAACAAGCAAACCCGGCGCTTGCATGGGTTTCCATGGAACGGCAGCTACCTCTCGCCGCAGCGTCTGAAAGACTGGCTGAAATTGCTCGGTTTCGAAGTCGACCGTGGCGAATTCGGTTGCTATGCCCCCCCCTGCGAACAGCAGAAATGGCTGCAGCGCTGGCGGTTTACCGAGACCGCAGGGCGCCGCTGGTGGAAATTTTCCGGTGCGGTCTACATGATCCGCGCCATCAAACGGGTGAACGGGATGCGCCTGATCACCCCCAACTGGCGAAAAAAACCGCTGCGCGGGAAAGCCCTGCGCGCGGTCACACAAAAGGAAAGTCATGGCGACTGAGATCGTCGAAATTTATACCGATGGCGCCTGTCGGGGAAATCCCGGCCCGGGCGGCTGGGGCGCCATCCTGCGTCTGGGTGCGCACGAGAAGGAACTGTGGGGTGGCGAAACCGCCACCACCAACAACCGCATGGAACTGATGGCTGCCATTCGCGGGCTGGAAGCCCTGACCCGCCCGATCCAGGGCCGCGTCTACACCGATTCGCAATATGTGCTGAAAGGCATCAGCGAGTGGATACACGGCTGGAAACGCAATGGCTGGAAAACTTCCGACAAAAAGCCGGTCAAGAATGCCGATCTCTGGCAACAACTGGATACGCAGGCACAGCGCCACAAACTGGAATGGATCTGGGTCAAGGGCCATGCCGGCCACCCGGAAAACGAGCGGGCGGATGCGCTGGCCAATCGCGGCATTGACGAATTGGGTAGGGAAAATCGCGCATGAGACAAATTGTTCTCGATACGGAAACGACGGGCCTTGATCCGACACGGGGTCATCGCATCATTGAAGTCGCCTGCATCGAACTGGTGAACCGGCGTCTGACTGGCCGTCATCTGCACAAGTACATTCATCCGGAACGCGAGATTGACGAGGGGGCACAGGCCGTTCACGGGATCACCCTCGAATTTCTGGCCGACAAGCCCAAGTTTGCGGCCATTGCCGACGAGTTCCTCGACTTCATCAATGGCGCCCAGCTGATCATTCACAACGCCCCCTTCGACCTCGGTTTCCTGAATGCGGAATTGGGGCGTCTGGACCGTGTACCGGTGGAAACCGTGTGCAATGGCGTCATAGATACGCTCAAGGAAGCCAAGGCCTTGCACCCAGGCAAGCGCAATAGCCTGGATGCCCTGTGCGAGCGCTACGAAATCGACAATTCGGGTCGCACCCTGCACGGCGCCCTGCTCGATACCGAATTGCTGGCCGAAGTTTATCTCGCCATGACGCGCGGCCAGAATGCGCTGATGATCGAACCCGACGAGGCGCCGCGCATCCTGCTCGGTGCCGACGGCAAAATCCGCGAACGCAAGCCGTTGACCGTGAGATGCGCCAGTGCAGAAGAGCTCGTCGAGCACGAACGGGTGCTGGCCGCCATCGACAAGGAATCCAAGGGCGCTTGCGTCTGGTTGCCCAAGCCGGCAGCGGAAACGGCCAGCTGAGATGCTGCCGCCGCTGCTGTTGCTGTGGATTTCGGGTGAAGCCGGTCTGTATTTTTTTCTGGCCCGCAGCGTGTTCCATGTCACCGACTCGACCGCAGCCTTGCTTGCCTTGGCAGGCATCCTGCTGGCCCGCGCCAATATCAATGCCCTGACCTGGCTGGCCAGCCGCCTTTTTGGCTCACCGGCCCCGGCCCTGGGTGCAGCTCGCTGGCTGCTCATGCTGATTAAGGAATACCTGCTCTTTCTGCTGACCTTCCTCGTCGTGCTACCGCTCGAACGCCTCTGGATGCCCGCGGATCGCCTGCCTGCGGGCACAGGAAAAACACCCGTTTTGCTGATTCATGGTTACGGATGCAGTCGTGGGGTCTGGTGGCTCATGCGACGCCGGCTGGAACGCGCTGGCCACGTCGTGGCCAGCGTCAGCCTCTTTCCGCCCGCTGCCGCCATCGGCCGACTGGTCCCGTCACTGGGCCAACGCATCGCCGAGGTGTGCGCGGCCACCGGTCGCCCGCAGGTCATTCTCGTCGCCCACAGCATGGGCGGACTGGTCGCCCGCAGCCATCTGGCACGCCATGGTCATGCGCAGGTTGCCCGCCTGATCACCCTGTCCACACCGCACCAGGGTAGTGAACTGGGCCGCTTTGGATACGGCGGTGCTGCCCGCGACATGCTGCCAGGCTCATTGTGGTTGCGCGACATGGCCGACCAGCCAATGGGCATCCCGGCCATCAGCCTGCGCAATCCCTTCGACAATTACGTGATGCCGCAGGACAATCAGCGCCATCCCTGCATGCAGGATCTTGAATTACCGCCCGTCGGCCATCTGACTGAACTCTACGATGCCCGGGTTGCCCAGTTGCTGATCACCCTGCTTAACGACGCCCACGACTGACATGACCGCCATTACCGCTACCGCCCGCGCGCAGGCGCAAG
>JAKLLI010000325.1 GCA_023150195.1 Azonexus sp. | reverse complement strand
CCGCCCCCCCAACTTGGCCAGATTGACGGTGTAGTTCGGCTTCACGAAATAATCGGAAAAATTGACCGTGCCGTTGTTGACCGTGATCTTGCCAATCCGGATCGGCATTTTTGGCGACTCGGCGGCGGTTTTCTCCGGCGCGGGCGAAGCCTCGGCGACGGCTGTCTTGTTGCCGGCCTCAGGCGCCGCTTCCTGGGGTCGACGAAGGATATCGGCCACATTCAGGCGTCCGGATTCATTCAAAACCAGCCGCGAGTAAAAGTCGGTGAGCGCAATATCGCGGACATCCAGCGCGAGCGGCGACAGTTTGAAGTCGACACCACCCAGGTAGAGCGACTTCCATTTGAGGAAATCCGACTTGTCCTCGGGGTTGATCAATAGCAGATTGCCCAGCGTTGCCGACCCCTTGTAGCCAGCCTTCAACTGTTCCCGCTCAATGCGCACGCTGGCCTCGCCCTCGTTGGAAAACTGCCCCCCTTGCAGGCCAACATTCAGAAATTCGCTGGCGTAAGGCTGCAGACTATTGAGCGGAATGGCCTTGGTGCTGAGTTTGATCTTCACATTGAGCGGAAAGAACTGAACCGGGCCGGCCGCCTCCAGCGTGCCATGTTTGTTCAGGCGCGCTTTCACTGCGAGATGCCCCGGGCTATTGGGCACGTTGCCCAAACGCTCGCCATGCAGATTCAGGCCTTCCACCCGATGCTGTGCAGCCGGCTTGACAGCATGATCATCGAACGTGAAATCGAGGTCATGGATGTCCAGTTCGGCCACTTCGCCCAGCCAGGGCCGGCTGTCCTGCACCTGGCGATCAGTGGCGCGGATGGTATTGAGAATCGGGGAACTCACCCACTCGATGGCACCCTGGGCGTTGCGCCGCATGACGGCCCGCGTCCCGGTATTGCTGACTTTGGCAACATCGACGCGGTGGCCAGCCAGATCAACCTTGATGCCACTCAGGGCCATGCGCTCGACCCGGAAACGTTCCCCAAGATCAATCTGATAGGTGGCCTCTTCTATCTCGATTGGCGCATTCAGCGCACTGTCGATACGCCCTACCTTGACCGCGAGTTCGCGTACCTCACCGGCGACCGGTAGATCATGCGAGGCATCGTGCCATTTCAGGACGCCACCGGTCAGTTCCAGTTCGGCCAGCGACCACTTGAGCGGCGTCGCCGCTTCGACCGGCGCCGCTGCCGTGGGTTCAGCCGGCGGTTCGGATGGCTTTGCAGAGAGCTTGTCGGCCAGGGAGAGTACATTCATCTGCCCCTGACGATTGACCGCCAAATCCAGCACCAATCCGGCGAGGGTGACCTTGCGCACGGCAAAATCACGATTGATCAGGTCGGCCTGCGCCAGTTCAACCGTCAATGCCTCCCAGTTCAACAAGGGCTTGGCGGCGGCAACATCGGTCAATTGCATCCCGGAAATGCGCGCACTGCCCAGCACTGCCAGGGAATACACGCCGGCCGACACTTCCTTGAACACCGCCTTCAGATCGGAGTCCAGGATCGCGGCATCCAGCCGCAACGGCAATCCGGCGGGCGCATACGCCTGCAAGCTGCCCAGATCGAACTTTTCCAGCGCCAGACTGAGCTCACTCTCGTGCGTGCTGGCAAAGGGCGTACTTTTGCCGTCCAGCTGAATCTTCGCGCCATTCACCGTTGCAGCAAACAAGGGCTGGACCAGCACTTCGGCCTGATACGGCAGGGTGGACACAAAAGGCACGGCCAGACGAATGTCGCTGATCACGTGCTGTTTACCGCGCGGCTGATCGTCAAACACGATACGCCCGCCATTGAGCTGGATATTGTTCAGCGAAAAACGTGGCAAGCCGGTGTCGGGGGTATCCTTGGGCTTGAGCCACTCATCGAGCAAATCGGAAATGTCATATTGACCGTCACCGACATGGCTCACTGCAATACGCAAGCCCTCCAGACGGATTTCATCCACCACCGCCGCCAGACGCAGCAGGGATGCCGAAGAGAGATTGACATGGAGCGCGTCGAATCCTGCCTGTTCGCCCTCAGACAAGCGACCAATCGAAACCCCCTGAATGCTCGCTGACAGCGCCAGCGGATTGATATCGATCCGCTCGATGCTCACCGGCCGATGGAGTGCCTTGCTCAACTGGCTGACAGCCACCGACTTGATCAAGGGCGGCAAGGCAAAAAACCCCAAGGCCACCAGCACGCCGAAACCGAGCGCAATCCGGAGCGCAATCCGACGCCATCGCATCGACTGAGTGATTTTCCCAATCTTTGAGAAAACTGACACATCTATCGAGGCGGGATCGGACATGATAACCTTGCGGTGTAGTGAGATTTGGCGCGAAATTTAGCATACTGCCCGACCCCGGAAAGGGCTATTTTCCAAGCGCCTGAAAGACCGATTTTTTCGACCTCCCGCCATGAACAAGAAACGCCTTTCCGTCGCCATCGTCGACGACAACGACATGATGCGTGCCATCCTTCGCGGCATGCTGCGGGGAGAAGCCTTCGACGTGGTCGGTGAAGCCCGTAACGGGGTGCTGGCGGTCGACCTGGCGGATCGGCTGAAACCTGACATCATCTGCATGGACGTGATGATGCCGGAGAAAAACGGGCTGGAAGCCATGGTGGAAATCAAGGCGGCCCGCCCGGAAACCCAGATCATCATGATCACCAGCAGTGCCGACCCGG
>JAKLLI010000002.1 GCA_023150195.1 Azonexus sp. | reverse complement strand
ATACTCCGCCAAGCGCGCGGGGTCGAAATGGTGCTTGAGATCGTCTTCAAGAAACTTCAGTTCGCCGTAGCAACGAAACACCTTGGAACGTACCCGCCAGTTGTAGATTGCCGGCGCCACCCGCATCAAGGGGATCAGAAGGGCGATCACCGGGACCAGCAACACAATCAGGCGGTCGACCAGCACAGCAAGCCAAAACGGCAGATAACGCTGCAGGAAAGGCGGTCCGGATTTGAAAAAACGCTCCGCTTCGGACGACAAGGGCAGCATCGCATCCATGTAGGCCGGAAATTCGTTCGCTGTCTGGAAAAATCCGGGGCGCCCATGGACTTGCCTTGCCGCCTGCAACAACAGGTTTTGCAGGGCCGGATGCAAATCGTCGCGGACAATCAGATTGGCCGTCGGCGCCAGTACACGGATGTCCTCGGGCGGGAAATCACGCACCAGATCCGCCACGCCCTTGGGCAAGGTCAAACGGGTCAGGAAGGGGTAACGCCGCTCGTAAGCAAATGACTGAGAAAAACTCATCAGCTTGACGCCGGGGGAACGGAGCAGCACCTGCACCACCGGCGCATGCTCGGCCGCAATGATAAAGGCTGCATCGATGCGCCCCTGCTGCAACTCCTCTGCCGCATCGAGTCCCGACAGCGGCAGCAACTGATCGTCCATGGGCACTTCGTTGGCATCAAGCAGGGTTTTGGCCAAGGCCCGGATACCCGAGCCCTCCTGGCCAATGGCAATCCGCTTGCCACGCAGTTCGCTCAGCCGGGTCAGCGTCTCTCCGCGATAAAACACCCAGACCGGCTCGTAGAACATGCTGCCCAGCGACAACAGGCCGCTCTCATCCTCGACAGCCAAATCATCCCTGGGTGGCAGGACGCCTCCCTGAACGAAGCCGATTTGCGCTTCGTTGTTCTTCAGGCGTTCAAGATTCTGCAAGGACCCTGCCGAACTGACCACCTCCAGCGTGATGCCATCGCGAGCCAGAATGGCCGCGTAGCGCTTGGCAAAATGGTAGTAAGCCCCGCTTTCCCCCCCTGTCGTAATCACCATGTGCCGCGGCGGCGCCGGCTCGACAAACTGGAAGGCAACGGCAAACCCGATGCCGGCGACCAGCACGATCCACCATGCCGTCGCCAGGAGATCGCGTAGAGACAATAAACCCGCTTTGATTTTGGCCATCATGGTTACGGCAGCAGAGTGGTGGAGGCCGTGGTTCGCCGCGCCTCAAGGTCGCGATGCGCCTGCGCGGCATCACGAAGCGCGTAGCGCTGATGCACCTCAACCCTGACCGCACCGCTCGCCACCACGTCCATCAAGGCCTGGCCCAAGGCCACGAGGTCATCACGCTTCGCGGTGTAATTCGCCAGTGTCGGCCGCGTCAGAAACAGCCCGCCGCGCCGCGAAAGTTCCAGCAAATCGAAAGGAGGAACCGTGCCCGAGGCATTGCCGTAGCTCACCATCATTCCCAGTGGGCGCAGGCAATCGAGTGAGCCATCGAAGGTTGCCCGACCGACGCCGTCATAGACCACGGGTACCCCTTCACCGGCGGTCAACGCCCGCACGCGACTCACAAAATTCTCGCGACTGTAGTCAATCACATGATCGCAGCCATGTGCCCGAGCAATCACCGCCTTGGCTTCCGAGCCCACCGTACCGATCACCGTTGCGCCCAGCGCTTTCGCCCATTGGCAGGCAATCAGTCCGACACCGCCAGCCGCCGCGTGAATCAGCACCGTATCCCCGGCCTGTACGCGATAAGTGCGATGCAGTAAATAGGCCGCGGTCAGTCCTTGCAACATCATCGCCGCGCCGGTTTCGAAATCGATCGCGTCCGGCAGATGCAAAACCCGGTGAGCCGGCAGATTGCGGCATTCCGCATACGCCCCGGGGGGGCCGCCGGCATAGGCCACCCGATCGCCCGGCTTGAAGTCGCCGACACCAACCCCGACGGCCTCGACGACCCCCGAGCCTTCCAGCCCGATACCGGCCGGTAGCGGCAGCGGGTACAGCCCGGTCCGATGATAGGTATCGATGAAATTGAGGCCCACCGCATGATGACGGACCTGGACCTCACCCGCCGCAGGCGCCGACAGCGGCACCGCCTCCCAGCACAAAACGTCCGGGCCGCCGGTCTGGTGAATGCGGATGGCTTGGGTCATGGGAAAAACTCCTCGGTCGGTATGGCTTGAGAGGGTATCACCCCGCACTGCAGACCAGAAGCCTTCGAGCAGCCGGACGAACAAATGTCATCCGGCGGTAATGAAAAAAGCCCGGCAAGCCGGGCTTTTTTCGTGCAAATCCGCGTTACTTATTCAGCCGGACGGATGTTTGCAGCTTGCTTGCCCTTCGGGCCAGTCACGACGTCAAAGGTGACCTTCTGGTTTTCAGCCAGGGTCTTGAAGCCGTTGCCTTGAATGGCGGAGAAGTGGGCGAAGAGGTCTTCACCACCTTCAGACGGGGAGATGAAGCCGAAACCCTTGGAGTCGTTGAACCACTTGACGGTACCAGTTGCCATGTTAATTTCCTTGGAAAAGATAAACGGGCCGAAGCCCAAAAATACGAGAATCAAGACCGAGGAGCTGACAAACCGAATACGGTGCAGGAACAACACACTGCCTGGAAATCCCGAGCCTTGGAGTATGCGGCAGACAACGGTTTACGCAAAGCATTTTTTGCAGTTTTCTGCGGTGGACCGCAGATAATTTGCGCTTCGCACGAATCTGCAATTCCGCCCGAAGCGTAGCGCCTAGCGGACACGTCGGACCTGAGCACCCAGCTTGGCCAGTTTTTCTTCAATACGCTCGTAGCCGCGGTCCAGATGGTAGATGCGGTCGATCAGGGTTTCCCCTTGAGCGACCAACCCGGCAATGATCAGCGAGGCGGATGCCCGCAGGTCGGTGGCCATCACCGTAGCCCCTTCCAGATGATCGACGCCGCGCACAATCGCATTATTGCCTTCGATCTGGATGTTCGCACCCAGCCGTGCCAGTTCGCTGACGTGCATGAAACGATTTTCGAAAATCGTTTCGCGAATGGTCGCCACGCCATCGGCCACGCAATTGATGGCCATGAACTGCGCCTGCATGTCAGTGGGGAAGGCCGGGTAGGGCGCCGTCCGCAAGCTGACCGATTTGAGTTTGGCCGGCGCCGACAAACGGATCGCATCACGTTCAACGACAACGTCGCAGCCTGCATCCATCAACTTATCGACCACGCTATCCAGATAAGCGGCTGAGGTACCGGTCAGACGCACATTGCCCCCCGTCACTGCCGCTGCGCAGAGATAGGTGCCAGTTTCGATGCGGTCCGGCATGATGGCATGCTGAGCACCATGCAGACGCTCGACGCCCTGAATCCGGATGATGTCCGTCCCGGCACCGGAGATGCGGGCGCCCATCGCAATCAGGCAATTGGCCAGATCCACGACCTCAGGTTCTCGGGCAGCGTTTTCGATCACCGTTTCGCCCTCGGCCAGACAGGCCGCCATCATCAGATTTTCGGTCCCGGTCACAGTGACCATGTCGGTACAAATCCGCGCCCCTTTCAGACGACTGGCCTTGGCGTGCACATAGCCCTGCTCCACCGTGACTTCGGCACCCATCGCTTGCAGGCCCTTGATGTGCTGATCGACCGGACGCGCACCGATGGCGCAGCCGCCTGGCAAAGAGACCCGCGCCTCACCAAAGCGCGCCACGAGCGGCCCGAGCACCAGAATCGAGGCGCGCATGGTCTTGACCATCTCGTAGGAAGCCACCGGATTATTGAGATCCTTACCGTTGAGACTCAGGCCATTTACGCCATCCATGGTCACGTGCATCCCCATGTCACCGAGCAGGCGCAGCATGGTGGAGATGTCATTCAGATGCGGGACATTGCTCAGATCCAGCGAATCGGCGGTCAACAGCGAAGCGCACAAAATGGGCAGGGCTGCATTCTTGGCGCCAGAAATCCCGACTTCGCCAGACAGGACGCGACCGCCCTCGATCAATAATTTATCCACGCTGGGCGCTCCATTCTTCGGGGGTCAGGGTCTTGAAGGAAATCGCATGCAGTTCGCCGCTGGCCAACTCGGCATGCAGGGTTTGATGAACGCGTTGCTGCCGCTGAACGCGATTCTTGCCGGAAAATTCGGCGCTGACGACCAACGCGACAAAATGCTGTCCATCGCCATCGAGTTCCAGGTGTTCGCAGGCCATGCCAGCGAGAATGAGTTGCTTGATCTGATCGGGGTGCATGAAGTTTTAGTTTCTGAGCTTCCAGCCGTCCTTCAGCAGTTGAAGCACCAGAATGGAAGCAAGGGTAAAGCAGACGGCAACCACGGCGAGACTCTGTGCCGGCGGCACGTCTGAGACACCGAAAAACCCGTAACGGAAGCCGTCAATCATGTAAAAGACGGGATTGTAATGCGACACACCGCGCCAGAATGTGGGTAATGTGTAAATCGAATAGAAGACGCCCGACAGCATCGTTAACGGCATGATCAAAAAATTCTGGAAGGCCGCGAGCTGATCGAATTTTTCCACCCAGATGCCGGCCAACATGCCCACGGCGCCGAACAAGGCGCCACCGAGCAGCGCAAACGCGAGAATCCAGAACGGGGCTTCAACCCGCAGATCGACAAACCACACGGTCACCAGCAGCACACCGGCTCCCACCATCAGCCCGCGCAAGGTCGCCGCCAGTACATAGGCGGCAAAAAATACGCTGTAGGGCAAAGGCGGCAACAGGACAAATACGATGGAGCCGGTAATCTTGGCCTGGATCAGACTGGATGAGGAATTTGCAAACGCGTTTTGCAACACCTGCATCATGACAAGCCCGGGGATCAGGAAGCTGGTGTAGGGCACACCATGCACCCGAACATGATCTTCCAGGACGTGACCGAAAATCACCAAGTAAAGCAAGGCTGTCAGCACTGGGGCAGCAATGGTCTGAAACGCAACCTTCCAGAAGCGTAGCAATTCCTTGTAGAGCAACGTCCAGAACGCAATCATTGGCGCAATGTCCGCACAAAGACTTCCTCGATCGTGGCGCCAGGATGCGCCGCCATCAGATTGGCCGTCGTATCGAGTGCAATCAGCTTTCCCTGTTTCATCAGGCCAATGCGGTGGCACAGGGCTTCTGCCTCTTCCAGATAATGCGTGGTCAGAATGATGGTATGGCCTTCGCCATTCAGCCGGCGAATGAATTGCCACAAGCCCTGGCGCAATTCGACATCGACCCCTGCTGTCGGTTCATCGAGGACGATCACCGGCGGTTTGTGCACCAAGGCCTGAGCGACCAGCACGCGCCGCTTCATCCCGCCGGAAAGGCCCCGCATGTTGGCGTTGGCCTTGGTCGTCAGATCCAGATGATGGAGAATTTCGTCGATCCAGTCGTCGTTGTGGCGAATGCCGAAATAGCCGGATTGAATGCGCAAGGTTTCCCGCACGCTGAAAAACGGATCGAAGACCAATTCCTGAGGTACGACCCCCAAGGCGCGCCGGGCAGCGCGAAAATCGGTAATCACGTCATGGCCCAGTACGCGAACATGACCTGCATCTGGTCGTGACAAACCCGCCAGACAGGAAATCAAGGTGGTTTTGCCGGCGCCGTTGGGGCCCAGCAAGCCGAAAAACTCACCCTGAGCAATGTCCAGCGAGACCCCGGACAAGGCCTCAAGCGAACCAAAACGCTTGACGACGTCAGCAAACGATACTGCAGGAATCATGAAACGCGCTCAGGCCTCGGGCAGCAATTCGCGCACGCCGTACAAGTCGGCCAGGGATTTGATGGCCGGCGGAATCCCAGAGAAAACCAGCGTCGACCGCAGCAAGGCAGCCGACCTTGTCCATGCCAGCATGACGGCGAGGGAGGACGAGTCCAGGTCGCTTACCCCGGACAAGTCGATGGTCAGTTGCTGATCGCTACCGATCAAACCGACACCCTCATTGAGCAGCGCTTGCGCTGCCCCCATCCGCATCGGAGCGCTGACGATCAAACGATCGCCATCACGCGCAATCATTTGCCGGCAACCTTCGCAGTTTCCAGCGACTTGTTTTTCGCTGCCAGCGAAGCAATCAGGCCATCGATGCCGCCATTGCGGACTTCCTGGCCGAACTGATCGCGATAGTTGGTGACCAGACTGATTCCGGCCACGACCACGTCGTACACTTTCCAGCCGCGCTCACCCAATTCCAATGCGTAGTCAATCTGCATTGGTTTGGCGCCAGGCTGAAGGATTTCGGTGCGCACCAGCACATCGGTTTCTCCGGCAGCCATCTTGAATGGCTTGTAAGCAACGCGCTGGTTGTTGTAACCGGTAAAGGCATTGGCGTAGGTCCGCACCAACAGATTCTGGAATTCTGCGGCCAGTCGCTGCTTTTGCGCGGCATCGGCCTTACGCCAGTCGCGACCAACCGCAAGGGAGGTCATGCGCTGGAAATTGAAGTTCGGGAGAACCTTTTCCTCGACCAGCGCTACCACCTTCTTGGTGTCACCTTTCTGAATATCCTTGTCCTTGCGAACGATATCCAGCACCTCTTCGGTCACACGATGCACCAAGGCATCCGGGGCCTCCTGGGCAAGCGCGCCGAAGGAAAACAGGCTAAAAACAAGGGCAAATAGCGTATTTTTCATCATCTCGATCAGAAATCATTCATCCAGTCGCGGTGGGCGGCCATCATATATTTGACTGCGGCGACGCTGCAGATAGGCGTCACGAATATAGGCATACTTGTCGAGCGCGGCGTCTTCGATCACACGATCTGCCGGCAAAAGGCTGGTCCGAACATCGACAAAGCGCAAACCTCGCAGACTGTTGCGAACCGCCACCGGGCGCACATGGCCAACCGGATCCAGTTGAGAATCCACGGCCCAGCCAGCCGTATCACGCACTGTCCGCGGCCCCAGGATGGGCCAGAACAGGTACCCACCATCCGGGACCCCCCAGACCGCCAAGGTCTGACCGAAATCCTCGTCGTACCGATCCATGCCCATTTCGCTGGCCACATCGAACAAACCGAAAATTCCCAGCGTCGAATTCACCAGCAGCCGCGCGACGCCCATGCCGGCATCGCCGAATTTGCCCTGCAGCGCGCTATTACCGGCAGACCAGAAATCCCCGGCATTACCGAAAAAATTGCTCACGCTGGCCTTCACCGGCAAAGGCACGGCGGTGTCGTAGGCTTGCGCAACAGGCTTTGCCGCATATTGATCCAATGCCTCGTTGACCGAGAACATGGTGCGATTGAAGCCCTCGTAAGGATCGCGGGGATTATCCCCTGCCTGCACCCCACCAGCCAGCGCAAAAAGCGACACCGCCAGCAGGTATGCCTTACGCAGACGACAGAGTTGACCGTAGCGAATTGTCATTTGCTGCCCTGTCCTTCCGAAGCCTTATTGAAGAGAAACTGACTGATCAGCTTTTCCAGCACCACAGCAGACTGGGTTTTCGCGATCGTTTCGCCCGCCTGCAGCATTTTTTCATCCCCGCCGACATCCAGCCCGATGTACTGCTCACCCAGCAAACCCGCGGTATAGATGGAAGCGAAAGTATCCTTGGGAAAACGATAGCGCCCATCGACATTCAGGGTCACCACCGCCTCATAGCTGGCCGGATCAAAGCGGATGTCCGCAATTCTGCCCACCAGCACCCCGGCGCTTTTGACCGGGCCACGCACCTTCAGGCCGCCGATATTATCAAACTTGGCCTGCAACACATATGTATCAGACAAGTGCGCCGATGAAAGGTTGCCCACTTTGAGTGCGAGGAACAGGATGGCAGCAAGGCCCATTGCAACAAAAAGCCCCACCCACAGGTCGAGAACGGTACGGTTCATTAATTACCCCGGAACATGAACGACGTCAGAACAAAATCGAGCGCCAGAATGGTCATGGCAGACGTGACCACCGTGCGCGTGATGGCCCGGGAGACCCCTTCGGCAGTCGGCACCGAGTCATAACCCTCGAAGACCGCAATCAGCGATACGGCGAAGCCAAAAACCACACTTTTGATAATGCCATTGAGCACATCGTAACGAAAATCCACACTTGATTGCATCTGCGACCAGAAGGCGCCATCGTCGACACCGATCAGCACCACGCCGATCAGCCAGCCACCAAACACACCCATGGCTGAAAACATGGCCGCCAGCAGCGGCATCGAAATGACGCCACCCCAAAAACGAGGCGCAACCACCCGCGCAATCGGATTCACCGCCATCATGTCCATGGCTTTGAGCTGCTCGGTGGTTTTCATCAAGCCGATTTCCGCCGTGATTGAAGAACCCGCACGCGACGCAAACAGTAAACCGGCAACCACGGGCCCCAGTTCGCGAACCAGTGACAAGGCCACCAGAATTCCCAGGGCTTCGGTCGACCCGTAACGCTGCAAGGTTTCATACCCCTGCAAGCCCAGCACCAAACCCACAAAGAGACCGGAGACAAGAATGATCAGCAGCGAGAGCACCCCGCTGAAATAAATCTCCCGCAAAGTCAGCGGCAGACGCCGGAAGGCAGCGCCCGAATGCACGAAAATGGCCAGCAGGAAGCGACTGGCAAAGCCCAGGCGCCAGATACGATCGACGGTCGCGGCGCCCAGCCGGCGGATCAGAGCGAGCGGATCAGCCATGCGCAGCTCCCAGACGAAAATCCTCGGCGGCGGGCGCAGCGGGGTAATCGAAATGTACCGGGCCGTCAGACTTCGCATGGACGAACTGATGCACAAAGGGATCATCCGATGCCCGGATCTGATCCGGCGTGCCTTCGGCGACGACCCGCCCCCCGTTGAGGAAATAGATGTAATCGACGATCTGCAACGACTCCTGAACATCATGGGTCACCATGATTGAGGTCGCCCCCAGCGCATCGTTCAGACGACGGATCAATTCCCCGATGACGCCCAGCGCAATGGGGTCGAGGCCAGTGAACGGCTCGTCGTACATGATCAACATGGGATCCAGCGCAATCGCACGCGCCAGGGCGACCCGCCGCGCCATGCCGCCAGACAACGCCCCGGGCATCAGATCGCGGGCGCCACGCAAGCCAACGGATTCGAGCTTCATCAATACAAGGTCACGAATCAGCTCATCCGAGAGATCGGTGTGCTCGCGGAGCGGAAACGCCACATTTTCGAAAACCGAGAGATCGGTAAACAGCGCACCGAACTGAAACAGCATGCCCATACGGCGACGCAGCGCATAGAGCGCCGACTGCGAAGCCGCCGCGATGGAAAGACCATCTACCGAGACACCACCAGACGAAGGCCGCAACTGTCCACCGATACAGCGCAGCAGCGTGGTTTTTCCGCACCCCGACCCGCCCATGATGGCGACAACGCTTCCCCGCCGGATCTTCATGTTGATCCCCTGCAGGACAGGACGGCCGTCGTAGTTGAAGTGGAGGTCGGAGACATCGACCAAGTGGTCTGAGGACAAGCGGACTGGTTCCATGATGAGCGAAGGCGCCAATTCTATCAGAAGTTCCCGATCAAGCCGCCCGGAAGAAAACAACTCAAGCCAACCAAATTAATGACAAATGGAAATATTTGAGGCTAAAATAAAATCTCATTGGCATAACCCGTTCAACATACCCAAATGCTTCCGCTGCTGCTTGCACTTCTTCTTGCCGCTTGCACCGCCCCATCCCCCAGAACACCGCTGGCAGGCCATCTTGCAGCACCGCTTCCAGAACAAGCCACGCTCCCGGAAGTCGAGGCCGTCAGCGCGCCCCCTGTCCCGACAGCGCCTGAGCGCCACTTCAGCGTCACCGTGCGCAAAGTCCCCGCTGAAGACTTGTTGTTCGCGCTAGCACGGGATGCCGAAATCGATATCAGTATCGACCCCGATGTGGAGGGAACGATCACGCTCAACGCACTCAAGCAGCCACTCCCGGAGATCCTCGAGCGCATCGCCGGCCAGCTGCCCATCCGCTTTGAATACACGGGCAAGGGCAGCCTTCATGTCAAACGTGACACCCCATACATGCGCCACTACCCGCTCAATTACGTCAACCTGGAGCGGCGCGTCAGCGCCGCCGTTGCCAACACCATGCAGATCGGCGCAGGCCAGCAAGGAACAGCCAACACCGGCAGTCAATCCAGCACCCGCATCGAAAACACCAGCCATCATCGTCTCTGGGAGCGCATTGAACAGCACCTGCTCGGCCTGCTGGGCACGGAAAAAGGCGAAGGCGTCGGCAACGTCATCATCGATCCGGAAGCCGGACTGATTTCCGTGCAGGCCACCGAAAAGCAGCATCGCAAAATCGCCGGCTATCTGCGTGCACTGGACAACGCGATTCGGCGACAGGTGCTCATTGAGGCGACCATTGTCGAAGTCGCCCTGAGTGATGGGCACGAGCAAGGCGTGGATTGGAGCGGTCTGGTCCGGACAGGCCTCTTCGAATTTGCCGGCAACCCACTCAAAAACGCCGTCAACCTGCGTTACAACCGCAACGACAATCCGCAAGCCCTGATCAGCCTGCTGGAGCGTTTTGGCACCACACGGGTCCTTTCCAGCCCGCGACTGTCCGTCCTCAACAACCAGACTGCCTTGCTCAAGGTGGTTGAGAACTATGTGTATTTCACCGTCAAGGCAGACACCACGAGTACTGCCAATGTCGGCAGCACGGTCACTTACACCACCACGCCACAGACCGTCTCGGTCGGCCTGGTGATGGGCGTCACGCCGCAAATCTCCTCCGAACGGGACATCATCCTCAATATTCGTCCAACGATTACCAGCGTCGGACGGGAAGTTGCCGACCCCAATCCCGACTTGCGCAAAAACGGGATAGAAAATCTGGTGCCCATGATCAGAACGCGGGAAATTGAGTCGGTCATGCGCCTGCACCACGGTCAAATCGCCGTCCTCGGTGGCCTGATGGAAGACCAGATCAACTATCAAACCCAGCGCCTGCCCTTGCTCGGCGAGATCCCCCTGGCAGGTGAACTGGTCAGCAATCGGAACAACCAGACTCGCAAGACGGAACTGGTCATTTTTCTACGCCCCATCATCATCGTGGAACCTTCCCTGCGCAGTGACTACGCCGGTTTGCGCGAGCAGCTGCCCAAACAAGAGCATTTCGACGTTTCGGATCGTGCGCCTCCCTTGCGCGCACGCCACTTCCCACCATGAAGCAGCCCACCACCCATCGTCTCGGCGAGGCCTTGGTTGCCACTGGGCAACTCGACCCGGACCATCTGCGGATCGCCCTTCAAGCCCAGTCACAGACTCGAAAGCGACTGGGCAGCCTGTTGGCCAGTCTGGATTTCAGCGACGAAAAATCCATCTGGGATGCATTAGCCGCACAATACGCCCTGCCCCGCTTTGATCCACAACAGGATATTCCCAGCAGTGCGGCTCTGGCCTGCATGCCACCGGACGAAATCACCCGGCTTGGCGTGCTCCCGATCGCTTTTTCCGAAAATCCCCGCAGCTTGCGCATCGCCTGTACCGGAGAAGGCTTACAGGGACTACGGGCAACGCTGCAACAATGCCTGCCGGACATTGGCAAGCTCGATTTCGTCCTGGCCAGCGAAGGCGAAATCGAAACCGCCTTGCGTCGCCACGCGGGACCCCGACTATCGATCGAGCACTTGCTCCCGGCGCTGGAACAGCGCGGCCAAAACCCGCTCTCGCTGGATGACGCCCCGGCTGTCCAGTTACTGGATGCCATCCTCAACGACGCCACCCACCGGGGTGCCTCGGATATTCACCTGGAGCCGGAACAGGCCAGCCTGCGGATTCGTTACCGGATCGACGGCATCCTGCACCCGATACGCATCCTCAACAAAACTGCGTGGCCCATGCTCTGCGGACGCATCAAAGTGATGTCCGGCATGAACATCGCGGAAACCCGCGCACCACAGGATGGCCACATCGGACAGAGGATCGGCGGCCGCATGATCGACTTCCGGGTCGCCAGCCAGCCTACGCTGCATGGCGAAAATATCGTGATACGCCTGCTCGACCGCCACAAAGGCATCGTCCCCCTGACCAAGCTTGGCCTCCGCCCCGACTTGCTGAACACCTTGCGCCGCATGATGCAGCGCCCGGAAGGACTGCTGCTGGTTGCCGGCCCCACAGGTTGCGGCAAAACCACCACGCTGTACTCGATGCTGTCAGCACTGAATCGACCGCAGGTTCACATCATGACGCTGGAGGACCCCGTCGAATATCCGATCCCCCTGATCCGGCAGACTTCGCTTTCGGACAACATCAAACTGGAATTTGCCAGCGGTGTGCGCTCCATGCTGCGACAGGACCCGGACATTCTGCTGATTGGCGAAATCCGCGATGCCGACACCGCTGCCATGGCACTGCGTGCAGCGCTGACGGGTCATCAGGTACATGCCACGCTGCATGCAAGCAACGCCTTTGGCGCACTCTACCGCCTCCGCGAACTCGGCATTCCGCTGACACATTTACAGGGCAACCTGATCGGCATTCTGGCGCAGCGACTTTTGCGCCAGCTCTGTCCGCACTGCAAACGTCCCCAGCCACCTGATGCTGAAACTCAGCAGCGATTTGGCGACGGCGAGATTTTCATGGCTGTGGGCTGCCCGGCATGTCGAGGGCAGGGATATCTCGGCCGCATGGCAATCGCCGAGGTCCTGCGCATCGATCCGGCGCTCGACGATCTCCTGGCCGCCAACGCATCGCCCCGGCAACTGCGCGAGTGCGCCAGCCGCCATGGATTCACCACCCTGCTTCATGATGGTCTTGAACGGGTCCGCAGCGGCGACACATCGCTGGCCGAACTGGCTCGCGTGCTTGACCTTGATGGGCCGCCATGAGTAGCGCATTCCGCTATCGCGCCCTCGATGAGCGTGGCGGTTTATGCACCGGCTACGCCTTGGCCGGGACCGTCGCGGCATTGGCACAAAAACTCGCGGCCAGGCAGCTGATCCTGCTGAGTTGCAAAAAAACGAAACACTTGCGGTCGACCGCAGTCAGGCGGGAAATTCCGGCCGCGCTCAGCCTGCAAATCGGGCAATGCCTGCGCGCTGGCCTGCCGCTCGCCGATGCGCTCGAAAGCATCGCCAGCGACGAAGCCTCCCCGGAACTATCCATGATTTGTCGAGAACTCTGGCTGAGTCTGCAATGCGGTCATTCTTTCTCGCACTCGCTGGCCGAATGGCCCGCCTATTTTTCAGCCACCTTTGTCGCCCTGGTCTGCGCTGGCGAAGCCAGCGGCCGTCTGGATCGTGTCCTTGACCAGATTGCCGACCATCTCAAACGCGCCGAAGACCTGCGACAACAGACCCGTCATCTGCTGATCCGACCCCTGCTATCCGGGGCGGCAGTACTGACTGCGCTCCTGACTTTGCTGGCCTTTCTGGTCCCGAAAATCCGGGGATTCCTGGAGGAGAGTGCGCAAGTGCTGCCTTGGCATACCCGCGCCCTGTTCGCGCTTTCCGATGCCCTGCTCGCCTACTGGCCGGCACTCCTGCTGATGATCGCTCTCTTGCCCCTGCTTCGCCTGGCGTGGCGCCATCCCCGCACCCGCGAGCGCTACGCGGCCTTGACGCCGCGATTACCGCTATTCGGCCCCATCCTGCGCGATCTCTCACTGGCGCGTCTGGCTGGCGTCATGGCCCTGCTCTATCGCAGCGGCATCCCGCTGATCGACGCCCTGCGCCTGGCCGGCAGCACGCTCGAGCACCCTGGCTACCAGCAGTCCACCCGCCGCATGGCTTACCAACTCGAGCAAGGCAAGTCCCTATCCACGGTCTTCCGGGAAGCGCCCGGCTTCCCCCCTTTTTTCCTGAGGATGGTTGAGATCGGCGAGCACACCGGCAATTTGGAGGACGCCATGTCCACCCTGGCAGAACGCCATGAGCGACTGGCGCGACATGGCATCACCCGCATTCAGGCCTTGCTTGAACCCAGCCTGACACTGGGTGCGGGACTGATCCTCGGCTGGATCATGCTGGCGACGCTGCAACCCATCTATGCTCTGGTCGGCGGGGGGCTGCCTTGAAGCCGTCACACCTGCTCTATCTGGATGCCGGCACGCTCAGCGTTTGGCGGCGGCAAGGCGGTCACCTGCACTGTATGGCGCGTTTCGCCGACAGCGCCGAAGGTCATGCAGGCTTTGGCCAGTTATTGCGAAAGCAAGCGAAAAGCCGATGGGCATTGCTGGTCAATCCGGATGAAGAAAGTTACATCGACGATTGGCTGCCGAAACTCACCGCCAGCGAACAAAAGCAGGTCCTCCAGCAACGTCTGGCACAGCATTTTCCAGACAGCGCCTGGCGCTGCGCCCGCCTCATGCCGGCACTTGAGCCGGAACGACAACACTGGCAGATGATCGCCATCCGCCACGCCACGGGGCTCTCCCGCTGGCTGGCGGATCTGCAGACAATGGACGCCTGCCTGCTGGCTCTGCATGCCGTGCCCATGCAAATCGAAGCGTGTTGCAGACACTTTGGCGCAACAAATGGCGCCACGACCATTCTTTCAACCCATGAAAACGGCGCGCGAAGCACCGGGCTTCGCGACGGCTGGCTCAGCGCATCCCGCGTTGACGCAGCGCACGCACCGTTGACCGCTTCCACGGCCGATACACCGGCGCCGCGCACCCTGACATCGCTTGTCGGTCGTGCCGGGCAAGGCACCGACAACGACAGCAGCGCGCAGCACTTGCTCTCACTGCCATGGCGTCACTGGCCCCAGGCCCAGTTCGCCCCAGGCCACTTGCTGGCCAGGGCCCGGATGATTCGCATTGCGGAGGCGCTGCACGTGACCGCGGCCCTGATGGCCGTCGTATCGCTCACGATCATCGCGGTCTACGGCGAAAACCTGCTGAATTTGCAGCGCCAGCTCGCGCATTTGGAAAACCGGATCGACAGCGCACGACAGACCCTGAGCACAGACCGGGAAACATTGCAGCGGGCTGGCGGGGCCATGGGCGATGCCCGGCGACGTGCTGAAGTTCGCCAGGCCATTCAGGCGTGCCAGCCCTTGTTTTCGGCGCGTCTGCACGCACTTGGCGACACCCTCGACCACCACCCAGCGATCCGTCTGGATGCACTGCGCTGGGAAATACCCGATTTTCCGGCGTCGACCGCAAATCCGATCACCGAACAAATCGAGTTAGAAGGCACGCTGACTGAGGGGGGTGACGAGCGTGCTGCGCACAAGGATTTCGCGGCGTGGGGAGCTTTCCAGATACTGAGCAGCACGAAGGCCCTGGACGCCGAACCCCGCCGATTTCGCTGGCGGATCACCCCCAAGGTCGCTCCCTGATGCGCCTCGACCCCGTCCTCCACCGCCCCGCGGCCATTGCCGCGATAGCGCTCACTATCTGCCTGGGGCTATTGCTGGGTTTGCCCTATTGGGAAACACAACTCACCGACGGTCTCCTCAAGCATCAGTCCACCTTGCAGACCCTGCACCAACAACTGAACGACACAGCCGCGGAAAAGGCCGATCTACAGGCCTTCCGGCAAGCCAGCGCCGAAACACCACTGGCGTTGCGCGACCAGCCCCGCCTGGCGCCGGCAACAGAAGAGCGCGTCGCCGCCGGCGGCTTTACCGTTTACCGCCTGTCCGCCACGCTGATGCACGAAACGGCCTTGCTGACCCAACTCGAGCAACTTGCGGCGCAAAAAACGCACCTCATCTGCGTTCGTCGCTGCGCACTACAGCGAACAACCCAAACGCCACTCCCCGCCTTGAGCGTGGATTGCGAATTGGTCAGCGCGCCCGGAGCCCCCCCATGAGCCGCCCACTGTCGATCGGCGTGCTCTGTTGCCTATATGCCCTGAGCGCCGACGCCAGGGTGCTGGGGCGCGTGTTCTTCACGCCAGCGGAGCGCCAGCAACTGGCGCAGGGCATCCATCCCTGGCAAACGCCAGTGCAAGGAGAGCTCCGTTCCGATCGCGGCGGCCGCCAATGGCAAATCGACAACGTCTGGCAAACCAGCGTGCCGCCAGGTGGACCACGCGTCGGTGATCGCCCCGGTTTGCCACTGCTCCCTCCGGGCAGCCTGCAAATCCATTCGCCGGAACAGCGATGAGACGGCAACGTGGCTTGGGAGCCCCTTTCGTACTGGCCCTGCTGGCCGGCAGTCTGGGCGCGCTGGCCATGCTCGGCGGGCATAGCCGTAACCAGCGCCTAGCGCACGAACACGCTGACGCCAGCCTGCTCAGGGCCGCACGCGATGCCCTGATTGCACGCGCGGTGGGTGATGAAAACCGTCCGGGTAGCCTGCCCTGCCCGGACTTCGCCACCGACAGCGATGCCTGGTCCAACCATCCGGGCGATGGCAAGGCAGACATGCTGACCCGCAACCAGTGCCCGAGCGCCATCGGCTGGCTTCCCTGGATCACGCTCTCGCTGCCGGCAGCCCATGACCGCCAAGGGAATGCGCTGTGGTATGTGATGGCCCCGGGCCTGCGCGATGACGACAGCGCCCTGCCCATCAACAGCGACACCCCGAGTGGGCTTGCCGGGGAAGGTCAAAGCGAGTTCGCCGCCTTGCTGATCGCACCCGGCAGTCCGCTGACGGGACAGGCTCGCCCAAACAGTGATCCAGCAAATTATCTCGAAGGTTTGCTCATTGGCGATGCCCCGCTGCAGTATCGCCCTGCAGAGCTCACCAATGATCGCCATTTGGCGATCAGCAAAGCAGAACTGATGGCTGCCGTCGAGCGCAAGGTGGCACAACATCTGCGCGCCTGCTTGCTGGCCCATGGTCACGCCTCCGGACAGTATCCCTGGCCAGCGCCGCTAACGTCAGACAACTTCGAGGGGCACGCCGAAACCCGCTTCGGGCGCGTCCCGGCCACTCGCCCGGGTACTGGGCCAGCGCAATCACTGAACACCCTGAACCTTCGCCTCACTGCGGCTGGCAACGCCCCCAACGACGACCCGGCCGCGACACTCCAGGCAATTACCGAATCGACCGTCGCACTGCGTAATTTTCTCGGCACCCTGGATGCCGCCGCAGCGGAGCTCAGCTTGAGCGCCAATCAATTGCAAAGCCAGTTGCAAAGCCTCGAAAGCCTGATCAGCAGCGCCGTGGCCAACGGACGCATCGCCCGCAGCGAAGGTGGCGCCATCACCCGTCAGAGTGACATTGTCACAGCTACGGTCAACACAGTTAGCAGCCAGCTTTTCCGGCTGGGCTTCGATGCCCCCCGTGCAGATTCAGGGCCGGAAAGCACCGGGCAACACCTGCAAGATCAAGGCGCTACCCTGCAAGCGGTCAGCGCCGAATTCCAAGTGCGGGATCTGGCCAATCCGCGGCCGGTACAAGCCACGCTGGTACCGGATGTGCAGCGCATCGCCACGGCGGCCCAGGCACTCGCCATCACCAACCAGGCCATCCTCGGCCAATTGAGCCGGGTGCAAAGTGGCGCCAGCGCAACGCGCAGCGCCCAGCGCGCCCTGCTCGACGCCATTGAAAGCAAAGGCGGCGCACGCGATGCCCTTGCGGCCTGGACTACCTCGCCGGATCGCAGCACGGAAGCTGCGTGGCTGCGCAGCATGCAAACCCTTAGGGATCTACGCGCCCCCCTGATCGATTCGGTCGACATCCTCAGCCAAGCCAGCAAGAGCCACGATGCCGCCGCCTGGCCCATGTTCTGGGAAGCGGCTGCCTGCGATTTCCTCGCGGAAGGCAGTGATCGCTGGTGGACGCTCAACCAATGGCGCAACAGTCTGTTTTATCAGATCGACACCGCCGATGCGTCCCAGCGCGGCGAGTTGCAGGTTGACCATCATGACGCCCTGGCAGTCGTCGTCATTGCAGCCGGCGCAGCACGCCCCGGACAAGTACGGCAAGCCGGCAGCGGCCTCGCGGCCTATCTCGAGGGCGATAACGCGCACGCCAGCCGTGAGGGCGAGGCCACCCGGCCGATCCGACGATTCTTTCAATCCACAACCTTAACGACCGCCAATGACCAGTTGGCCTTCTAAACGCCGCCACGACCGTGGCTTTAGCCTGATCGAACTGGCCATCGCCCTGCTGGTCATCGCCAGTCTGGCCGTCAGCGCGCTGGGCAGCGTCTCCGGTCAACGTGGCGTCGCCCGGGAAAACCGCTGGCAGGCGCAAGGTGACACCGTCCTCGACGCACTCTACGGTTTTGCCCTGCGCCATGGCCGCCTGCCCTGTCCGGCCAACCCGGTACTGGCCAGCACCCAGGACGCCGCCGGCATCGAGGATTGCACTCTCGAGCACGGTGTTCTCCCCTGGGCCACGCTGGCAGTGCCGGAACTGGACCCATGGGGCCACCGGCTGACTTATTTCGCCCGACGCAGCTTTACCAGTGATCCAGCAAACGGCGCCCGAGCCGGATTTACGCTATCGACCCAAGGCAATGCGAGCATTCGCGCCGCAGCGGGCAGTGCCAGCAAGCTGGCGGATGCCCTGCCGGCCGTCATCGTCAGCCACGGCGCCAATGGCAACGGCGGCTACCGCGCGGATGGCACGAGTGCACCGGTCAACCCGCCCGATGAAGCAGAAAACGCCGATGGCGACCTGATTTTCGTCAGCCACCTGCCGGCCCCCGATTTCGACGATCACGTCCTCTGGATCATTCCCGACCTGCTCGCCAGCCGTCTGCTGCAGGCCGGCTTGCTGCCCTGATTTTCCACCTCAAAGGAGTTCGCCATGAAGCACCAGCAACGCGGTTTCACCTTGATCGAAATGGCCATTGTCCTCATCATCGTCGGTTTGTTGCTCGGCGGCATCCTCAAAGGGCAATCGCTGATCACGCAGGGGAAAATCCGAAGTACGGCGCGCGATCTCGACACGATTGCCGTCGCCATGCTCAGCTACCAGGACCGCTATCAGCAGTTGCCAGGTGACGATGCGGCCACCAGCAGCCGCTGGAACCTCGCCGCCGGCGATGGCGACGGCAAACTGGAGGGCGCCTTCAACAGCAGCACCGACACCGATGAAAGCCGGAAGCTGTGGCGCCATTTGCGGCAAAGCGGTTTCATCTCGGGTGCGGCCGACTCCCCGGCCCAACCCCGGAATGCCCTCGGCGGCATCACCGGCCTGCAAACCGATGTCGGCAATACCGGCGGCACCAACGCCACCACGGAACTCACCGGCTTGGTAGTCTGCACCGACAACCTGCCGGGCAGCATTGCCAATGCGCTGGATACCCAGTTCGACGACGGCTTGCCCAACAAGGGGAGCGTGCGAGCCTTCGATCAAGCCGCCACCGATCCGCTTGCCGGCGCCGCCGCCAGCGCCTACACCGATGACGGGGCGCATCGCTACATCCTGTGCCGAAGCGTCTGATGGCTAGCGTTTGAGCAAGCGTTCCTCGGCGGCAACCACCGCGTTCGGGTCGCCGAGGACAACCACGACATCCCCCTCGTTGAGCAAGGTTTCCGGGGCAGGTTCCAGCGCCCGGATACCCCGCCGCCGGATCGCGCTGACTTCGCAACCCAGCGCATCGAGGCGCAAATCCGCCAGCGTCTTGCCGATGGCCGAAGCGCCAGGCGTCAGCCAGATCGAATGCAGTCGCGGCTGACGCGCCTCGTCTTCGTCACGATCGCTCATCCCGCGATAGAAGCCGCGCAACAAGCGATAACGTTGGGAGCGGGTTTCCCGAATCCGCTTCAGCACGCGATTGATCGGCACCCCCACCAGTACCAGTGCGTGCGAAGCCAGCATCAGGCTGGCCTCCAGCGTTTCCGGCACCACTTCCGCCGCCCCCGCCTTGGCCAGACGGCTCATGTCCATCTCATCCGCCGTCCGCACCACCACCGGCAAATCGGGACGCAGGGCCTGCACGTGGTGCAAGACTTTCTCGGCCAAAGGCGTATCGCTCATGGTGACGATAATGACGCTGGCGCGCATCAGCCCGGCTGCCATCAAGGCCTCCTTGCGCCCGGCATCGCCGAAAACCACGCTTTCGCCACCACCCGCCGCTTCACGCACCCGATCGGGGTCCAGATCCAGCGCAATCGTCTGCACGCCTTCCTGTGCCAGAAAGCGAGCGAGGTATTGGCCATTGCGGCCAAAGCCGCAAAGGATGGCGTGTTTTTCCGACGTCATGGACTGCGCAGCGATCTGCGTCAATTGCATCGAGCGCAGCAACCATTCACTCGCCACAAACCGCATGACCAGGCGTTCGCTGTATTGCACGATAAACGGCGCAATCAGCATCGATAGCACCAGCGCCGTCAGCGCCACCTGCTCGATCGCCTTGGGCATATTCGCAATCACGCCAAGCAGCACGAAACCGAATTCCCCGCCAGCGCACAACCACAAGGCCGCACGAATGGCATTTCCCGTCGTCGCCCCCAGTTTCCACGACAACATGCCGACAATCACCGCCTTGAAGACCAGCAGCGCCAGCAGGACCAGCAAGACCTGCCACCACAGCGACACCAGCAGATTCATGTCCAGTTTCACGCCGATCGTGACGAAAAAGAGGCCCATCAGCACATCGCGGAAAGGCTTGATGTCCTCTTCCACCTGCAACCGGTATTCGGTTTCGGAAATCAGCATCCCGGCCACAAAGGCGCCCAGCGCCAGCGACAAGCCCGCCAGTTCGGTAATCGTTGCCAGCCCGAGCGTGATCAGCAGCACGTTGAGGACGAACACTTCCGAAGACTTTGCCCGGGCGACGAAATAAAACCACTTGCTGACAATGCGCTGACCAAACACCAGGATCAGCGCCAGCACAGCGACGGCCTTCAACAGCGCGATCCCCATCAGCACCGCCAGCTGTTCGGGCGGCTGGGTCAGCGCCGGCAGCAGGACCAGCAGTGGCACCACGGCCAGATCCTGGAACAGCAGGACGCCGATGACTTCCCGGCCATGCGCCGAATCCAGTTCCATGCGTTCGGCCAGCAACTTGGTCAATACCGCCGTCGAGGACATCGCGAATACGGCGCCCAGCGCAATGCCCAACTGCCAGCCCACACCAAGCAACATCACCAGCACGATGACCAGCAACATGGTCAGCAGCACTTGCAACAGCCCCAGCCCGAATACGATCTTTTTCATCGCGTGCAGCTTGGGCAGCGAGAATTCCAGACCAATCGAGAACATCAGAAATACCACACCGAATTCGGCCAGGTACTCGACCTTGTGAATATCGGACATCAAATTGAGGGCGTGCGGACCGATCACGCTGCCAACGGCCAGATAACCAAGTACCGGCGGCAGATTGAATCGTCGAAAGATCACCACGGCGAGTACCGAGGCGCCTAACAGGAGGAGGACAAGTGGGAGTGCGCTCAAGGCCGTCGTTTGAAGTCAGGTATACTTTGGACATCATAACCGTTGCCACACCATGAACCCAAGCCCGACCCACACCTCGTTTTCCCCGGAACGCGCCCTGGACCTGGGTCGTCAGACGCTGGCCATCGAAGCTGCTGCGGTCGACGCCCTGAAAAACCGGATTAACGGCGACTTTGCCAGCGCGGTCGAAATCATCCTCAACGCACAAGGACGCCTGATCGTCAGCGGCATGGGCAAGTCCGGCCACATCGCCCGCAAGATTGCTGCGACCATGGCCAGTACCGGCACACCGGCCTATTTTGTTCATCCGGGCGAGGCCAGCCACGGCGATCTGGGAATGATCACCCGCCACGACATCCTGCTCGCCTTGTCTAATTCCGGCGAATCGGAAGAACTGCTGCGTATTGTTCCCGCGATCAAACGCCAGGGGGCGCGCTTGATCGCCATGACCGGCGTTCCGACATCGACGCTGGCCCGGGAAGCGGATGTACACCTCGATGCCGGCGTCGCGCAGGAAGCCTGTCCACTCAATCTGGCGCCAACGGCAAGTACCACGGCAGCACTCGCACTGGGTGATGCACTCGCCGTCGCCCTGCTGGATGCCCGTGGCTTCGGCCCCGAAGATTTCGCTCGCTCACACCCCGGCGGCTCACTCGGCCGCCGCCTGCTGACTCATGTGCGCGACGTCATGCGCCCCTTGGCAGCGGTGCCACAGGTG
>JAKLLI010000324.1 GCA_023150195.1 Azonexus sp. | reverse complement strand
CTCTGGCGAACCGCTTCGTCCCCAATCGGGGTTTTGGCATAGACAAGACTGGAATTCATCCCCGTATCCTAATCCGATAATGCAGCAAAATGCTTGACAGTAGGGCATTCTACACGTAACATGCGCGCTTCTGTTCCTCGATAGCTCAGTCGGTAGAGCGCCGGACTGTTAATCCGTAGGTCCCTGGTTCGAGCCCAGGTCGAGGAGCCAAAAGATTCAAGCAAAAAGCCCAGTTTTCGAACTGGGCTTTTTGCTTTTCAGGCCTCCGAAACTGAATCAGCAGCGGAATTTTTGTTTTCCATGGGGTTTTGCGGCATTTTTGCTGCACTTGCCTTTTCAGTCCGCTTCTCTCTGCGATACATTCGCTTCTTCAATACATGACCAAGGGAGTGGCGGCGGATGAAAACCCATGAAAACGCTGTGATTTACGGCACCGAAGACATTCTGCTCAGCCTGTGCAACTCGGTCACCAAGGTATTGAATGTGGCGACGCAATCGCAGATTCATTACTCGGGCATGGTCCAGCGGATCACCAAAACCTGCCTGAAGCCGGATATCGGTTGCTTTGTGCTGTTCGATGGCGGATTTTCCGGACTGGTCGTCATCAACTTCTCTGCGGCGGCGGCGATGGAGCTTTACGAGAGCTATATGCTCAGTATGGGGATGTCGCGTGACGATCTGGCGAGTTCACACACCTCAGATGAAGTCAGTAACGTGATGGGCGAATTGATGAATCAGATCGTCGGCAATTTCACCAGCAAGGTGGGCAAGGAACTGCAGACGCACATCACCCAGAACCAGCCCAAGATGCTGGTACTGAACAAACAGGTCATGCTGAGCGTCGATACCAATCTGGATGCGCCCGAAACCCGTCGCGTGACCTTTTATACCGGCCGCAACAACATTTTCTATCTTGAATTGGCGATTGATGGCACCGAGTTCATCAAGCTTTACGATTTCGAGCCAGAGGCCGATGCCGACCCGGATGAACTGATCGCGCAAATGAATGCCAAACTGGCACCCGCGCAGCAAACCGCTTCCAGCGAACACGACGATCTGCTTGACTCGCTGGGGATGTAATTTTCCGCCTTCGCCCATGACGCAAGAAAACACCGCATCGCCTGCCAGCCGTCTGATCGACAAATACGGTCGACACGTGAATTACGTGCGTTTGTCGATTACCGATCGGTGCGACTTTCGCTGTACCTATTGCATGGCCGAAGAGATGACTTTCCTGCCACGCGAGGCGGTGATGAGTCTGGAAGAATCCCTGCGTGTGGCGGCGGCCTTTGTCGGCATGGGCGTCAACAAATTGCGGATCACCGGTGGTGAGCCGCTGGTGCGCAAAAATGTCATGTGGCTGATCGAGCGTCTGGGCGCCCTGCCCGGCCTCGATAATCTGGTGCTGACCACCAACGGATCGCAACTCGATCGCTTCGCTGAACCGCTGAAGGCGGCCGGGGTGAAGCGCATCAATATCAGTCTCGATACCCTTCGGCCCGAACGCTTCACCGCGATTACCCGGATCGGCGATCTCGACAAGGTGATCCGCGGCATCGATGCGGCGCAGGCCGCAGGTTTTCGGCGCACGAAGCTGAATGCGGTGATGATGCGCGGCGTAAACGACGATGAATTTGTGAATCTGGTGCGCTTTGCGGTCGACCGTGAACTCGATATTTCCTTCATTGAAGAAATGCCGCTGGGCGAGATTCACGGCCGCAGCAACACCTATATTTCGTCGGAAGAGACTCGGGCGTTGCTGGCGCCGCACTTTGACCTGCAAGCCACCGATGAGTCTACGGGCGGCCCGGCGCGTTACTGGCGGATTCCCGGCAAAACCTCACGGATTGGATTCATCTCACCGCACAGCCACAATTTTTGCGATACCTGCAATCGGGTCCGCGTGACGGCCAAGGGCGAACTCTATCCCTGTCTGGGGCAGAACGACGCGCTCAACCTGCTGCCCCTGTTACGCGATGGGGCAGATGAAGGCGCATTGCGTCAGGCGATGATGGACAGCATGGGCATCAAGCCCTTTGGCCATGACTTCAGCCAGCAAATGGACTCACCGCAGGTGGTGCGTTTCATGTCCATGACCGGTGGCTGATTTTCCGCCGATTCTTGCGGTCGACCGCAAGGATCAGGGGTAAACCTTGCAGAAGCCGACACCGACGACCGGATCGGTCACCAGCCCCAGCAAAGTAAAGAAAAGCGACATGCCAATGAAAAAGGCGACCCAACGGGCCGCCTTCGGATGACGCGCCACCAACACTTTGCAGGGTTGGCAGATCGACATCATGGTGCTTACAGACCGCGAACCGCGCGCTTGCGCTCGATTTCGGTCAGGTAACGCTTGCGCAGACGAATGGACTTCGGCGTTAGTTCGACCAGTTCGTCCTCATCGATGAACTCGACGGCGGACTCCAGGCTCAATTGAACCGGCGGCACCAGACGCACGGCTTCGTCGGTACCGGAAGCGCGCACGTTGGTCAGCTGCTTGCCCTTGATCGGATTCACGACGAGGTCATTTTCACGGCTGTGGATGCCAATGATCATGCCTTCGTACAGCTTTTCGCCCGGGCTGACGAACATGCGGCCGCGATCCTGCAGCTTCCACAGTGCGTAGGCCACGGCTTCGCCGTTGTCCTGAGAAATCAGGACGCCGTTGCGACGCTCGGCGACATTGCCTTCCTTG
>JAKLLI010000323.1 GCA_023150195.1 Azonexus sp. | reverse complement strand
CCTGATTGTGGCGCTGGAGCATCCGCTGCATCAGGTCAAGATCGCGTTCGTCGGCAAATACGTCGATCTGACCGAGTCTTACAAGTCCTTGATCGAAGCCATCAAGCACGCCGGCATTCATACGCGCAGTCAGGTCGATATCGTTTATCTGGATTCCGAAGACATCGAGAAAAACGGCACGGGCGTGCTGGCAGACCTCGACGCCATTTTGGTGCCGGGCGGCTTCGGTCGACGCGGCACGGAAGGCAAAATTGCCGCCATCCGCTACGCCCGCGAAAATAAGGTGCCTTATCTCGGCATCTGTCTCGGCATGCAATTGGCGGTGGTCGAGTTTGCGCGTGATGTGGCCGGCATGAACGGCGCGCATTCCACCGAATTCGTTGCCGATACCCCGTATCCGGTGATCGGCCTGATCACGGAATGGCTGGATGCCTCCGGTAAGGTCGAGAAGCGCAGCGAAGATTCCGACATCGGCGGCACCATGCGTCTCGGCGCGCAAGTCTGCCAGTTGAAGGAAGGCTCACTGGCTCGTGAAATTTACGGTGCTGCGGAAATCACCGAGCGCCATCGTCACCGCTATGAAGTGAACAACACCCTGCTGGCGCAGCTGGAAGGCAAGGGCCTGGTCGTTGCCGGCCGTGCGCCAGGCACCGATCTGTGCGAAATGGTCGAATTGCCGGCCGATGTGCACCCCTGGTTTGTCGGTTGCCAGTTCCACCCGGAATTTACTTCCAATCCGCGTCAGGGGCACCCGCTGTTTTCGTCGTATGTGAAGGCGGCGCTGGCCAACAAACAAGGCAAACACTGATGAAACTCTGCGGTTTCGAGGCTGGTCTTGACCAGCCTTTTTTCCTGATTGCCGGCCCATGTACTGCGGAATCGCTGCAGCTGTGCGTCGATGTGGCGGGGCATATGAAGTACGTCTGCGGTCAACTCGGCATCAACTACATTTTCAAGGCGTCCTACGATAAGGCCAATCGCAGTTCCGGAAAGTCGGTTCGCGGCCCGGGCATTGAGGGCGGCTTGAAGTTGCTCGATAGCGTGCGCGCTCAGGTGGGTGTCCCCATTCTGACCGATGTGCATGATGCCGCCGATGTGGCGCAAGTGGCAGCGGTGGTCGATGTGCTGCAAACCCCGGCCTTCCTGTGTCGCCAAACCGATTTCATCCATGCTGTGGCGTCCTGCGGCAAGCCGGTGAATATCAAGAAGGGCCAGTTCCTGGCACCGGGCGACATGAAGAACGTTGTCGACAAGGCGCGCGAAGTGAATGGTGGTGCCGACAACATCATGGTTTGCGAACGGGGCGCAAGCTTCGGTTACAACAATCTGGTGTCCGACATGCGCAGCCTGGCGATCATGCGTGAAACCGCTTGCCCGGTGGTTTTTGATGCCACGCACTCGGTGCAGTTGCCGGGAGGGCAGGGCACGGTTTCTGGCGGTCAACGCGAATTTGTCCCGGTTTTGGCACGCGCTGCGGTTGCTGTCGGGATTGCCGGCCCGGATTTGAAGAATTCAATCTTTAATAATTAGTTTAATAAACAGCTTTAAAAGCACCTTTCAACCTTTTGATAACAAGGAAGAAATATGAGTTCCATCGTTGATGTTGTTGCACGTGAGATTCTGGATTCCCGCGGGAATCCCACCGTGGAAGCCGATGTGTTGCTGGAGTCCGGCGTGATGGGCCGTGCGGCCGTCCCGTCAGGTGCCTCCACCGGTTCCCGCGAAGCCATCGAACTGCGTGACGGCGACAAGGGCCGCTATCTCGGCAAGGGCGTCATGCAGGCAGTCGAGAATGTGAACACCGAAATTTCCGAGGCCATCATCGGTCTGGATGCCCAGGAACAAGCTTTCATCGATCAGACCATGATCGAACTCGACGGCACCGACAACAAGTCCCGCCTCGGCGCCAACGCCATCCTGGCTGTCTCCATGGCCGTTGCCAAGGCCGCTGCTGAAGAATCCGGCCTGCCGCTGTACCGCTACTTCGGTGGCATGGCCCCGATGCAGATGCCGGTGCCAATGATGAACATCATCAACGGCGGCGAGCATGCCAATAACAGCCTGGACATCCAGGAATTCATGGTGATGCCGGTCGGCGCCAACACCTTCCGCGAAGCCCTGCGTTGCGGCGCTGAAATTTTCCACGCGCTGAAGAAGTTGCTGGACAAGGCGGGGCACTCCACCGCCGTCGGTGATGAGGGTGGTTTCGCCCCGAATCTGGGCAGCCATGCCGAAGCCCTGCAGATCATCATGCAGGCCATCGAGGCTGCCGGTTACGTGCCGGGCAAGGACGTGCTGCTGGCCCTGGATTGCGCTGCTTCCGAGTTCTACAAGGACGGCAAATACCATTTGGCCGGCGAAGGTCTGGAACTGACCTCGGCGCAATTCGTCGATTACCTGGCCAATCTGGCCGACCAGTTCCCCATCGTTTCCATCGAAGACGGTATGTCCGAAGCCGACTGGGACGGCTGGAAGCTGCTGACGGATCGTCTGGGTGACAAGGTGCAGATCGTGGGCGATGACGTCTTCGTGACCAATACCCGCATCTTCAAGGAAGGCATCCAGAAGGGCATCGGCAATTCCATCCTGATCAAGATCAACCAGATCGGTACCCTGTCCGAAACCTTCGCTGCAGTTGAAATGGCCAAGCGCGCCGGTTACACCGCCGTGATCTCGCATCGTTCCGGTGAAACCGAAGACAGCACCATTGCTGACATCGCGGTGGGCCTGAATGCCGGCCAGATCAAGACCGGTTCGCTGTCGCGTTCCGACCGTATCGCCAAGTACAACCAGCTCATCCGTATCGAGGAAGATCTGGGCGATACCGCGTCTTATCCGGGTCGTGAAACCTTCTACAACCTGCGCTAATCAGTCATGCGTTGGCTGACGGTCGGGCTGCTGGCCTTGATTGTCCTCCTCCAGTACCCGCTTTGGCTGGGTAAGGGGGGATGGCTCAAGGTATGGGAGTACGACCGCCAGCTGACGGAGCAGAAGGAAGCCACCAGCAAGCTGGAAATCAGGAATGCGGGCCTCGATGCCGAAGTCCGCGACCTGAAGCAGGGTTATGAGGCCATCGAGGAACGCGCACGTTTCGAATTGGGGATGGTCAAGCAGGGTGAAACCTTCATTCAGTTGCCTGAAAAGGCGTCTGAAAAATAGTGTAAAAGCCGCGTGGACCGCCGTAGTCAGGGACTTTCAGCTTCGCTAGAATGAGCCCACCGTGTCACCTCTGGGAGGCAAGTGATTATGGCAACGCTGTTGAAATCCGGTGAAAAGGCACCGCTGTTCCGGTTGCCTGATGCGGATATGGAACCCATCGATCTGGCCAGTGCGATTGGTCATCGAAATGTGGTTTTGCTGTTTTATCCCAAGGATGGCACGCCGTGCTGTACGCGTGAGGTGACGGATTTTTCCGATCACGACAGCGATTTCGAGGCACAGGAATGTCAGTTGTTCGGGATCAGTCGCGATGACTGCCTGAAACATCAGGAATTCAGGGATCGTGAAGGCATTGGTATCGAACTGCTCTCCGATGCTGAAGGGACGGTATGCAAGCAGTACGGGGTATGGCAGGCCCGGGAGGTGGACGGCCACCGGAAATTCGGCATTGTCCGCTCCACTTTTGTCATTGATCGGCAAGGCATCATTCGCCACGCCCTTTACAACGTTAACTACAAGGGTCACGCACAGGAAGTGCTGCGACTCGTCAAGGAACTGAACTCATGAACATGCAGGTTGCCAAGAATTCCGTGATCACGCTCGACTACCACGTGACCGATCCGGACGGCGAAGTGGTCGATGAAGGCCGTGAGGCGCTGGTGTATCTGCACGGCGGTTACGACGATATCTTCCCCAAGATCGAGGAGGCCCTGCAGGGCAAGAAGGTGGGCGAGTCAGTCCAGGTCAAGCTGCAGCCCGATGAAGCCTTTGGCGAATACGATGCCGAGATGGTGCAGATCGAACCGCGCAAGGATTTTCCCAAGGAACTGCAGGTGGGCATGCAGTTTGAAGGGGGGCCGGAAGATGGTGGCGAGGATGAATTGGTGATCTATCGCGTGACCGATATCGCCGATGACAAGGTGGTGCTCGACGGCAATCACCCGCTGGCCGGCATGGCGCTGGTCTTTACCTGCACGGTGACGGCCATTCGTCCGGCCAGTGCCGAAGAAATCGAGCACGGTCATGTCCATAACCCGGATG
>JAKLLI010000322.1 GCA_023150195.1 Azonexus sp. | reverse complement strand
GGTACGGGTTCAAAAATTGGCCTGATCGCGCAGGCGCATCGAGATATACAGGGATTCCACGCGCTCGCGCGCCCACGGGGTGCGGCGCAGGAATTTGAGGCTGGAGGAGAGGCTGGGCTCGTGATTGAAGCAGCGGATGTCGATTTCCCGACCCAGTCCATCCCAGCCATAGCGGGCGTGGAGTTCGCGCAGCATCATTTCCAGCGTGATGCCGTGCAGCAGATTATTGGCCTGAGCGGGGACAGACATGGGCTTACTCGGATGCACCGGCTTTCAACACCTGCACCTTTTCGTATTCGGCGAGCAGTTGACCGTGTAACACGCAGCCATCGAGGTTCGGCCCTGGCGAGGGCAGCCCGAAGAAGCGCAATTCGCCATCGATCAAGTCGGTTGCCAGATCCAGGGTGTCGTCGCCATACAGGCTGACCAGCGCCGCTTCATAGGCGTTGGGGTCATCCAGCTCAAGCAAGGCGGCGATGCAGCGATACACACGGCGCCGCTGGGTGTCGATTTGTTCGAATTGGCGAATCCACTCGCAACCTTCCAGCGTTGCGTCGGTATCGCCAATCGCAAGTGCCAGCAGGGTTTTCAGTTCGCCAATGCGCAGGTCGGCCCACAGGGAATCGGCATCGGGGGCCAGCCCGATCAAGGCAGCGACCGGCTTTTCGTCGGCCAGATTCATTTCATTGAGGATGGCCAGCAACTCCTCGCACTGGGCATCGTCCAGTTCGGCGAGATTCAGGATGGCAGGACGGACGACCGCGCCCTGGCTGTTATTTTCCCATTCGAGATCGTCGACCGGATAAATCTCGGACATGCCCGGGACCAGAATCCGGCAGGCATAGACGCCCAAATGGTCGAAGTCGGCGATGTAGATGTCGTGGCCTTCGGCATGGATGGCATCGCACAGCCATTGATAATCGCCGGCGGTGGAATCGCTGAACTGCCAGTCACAGAAATCAAAGTCCGGCGTTTCGTGCAGGAAGCGCCAATGAACGACGCCGCTGGAGTCGACGAAATGGATTTCGATATTCGGTGCACTGGCCACTTCTTCCAGATCGTGCCCCGGCGGCGGAAAACCGCCCAGCGCATCGAGTGCCCGCCCTTGCAGGAGTTCGGTCAACGCCCGTTCGAGGGCAATTTCGAAGCGCGGATGCGCGCCAAAACTGGCGAAAATTCCCTGATCTTCCGGGTGCAGCAGGGTGACGCACATCACCGGGAAACGACCACCCAGCGAAGCATCCTTGACCAGAATACCGAAGCCGGCAGCGCGCAGTCCCGCAATACCGGCCGCGATGGCGGGGTAGCGGGCAATCACCTCTTCCGGCACCTCCGGCAGGCAAATGCCTTCGGAAATCACCTTGAATTTGACATGGCGCTCGAGAATTTCCGACAGCGCCTGCGCCCTTGCTTCCGCCGACGTATTGCCCGCCGACATGCCATTGCTGACATAGAGGTTGCTGATCAGATTGACCGGGAAAAAGACCTCGGCACCGTCGCGTTGCCGCACATAGGGGATGGCGCAGATGCCGCGCTCGTAATGCCCTGTATTCATGTCGATCAGGGCTTCGGCGGGAATGCTGGCGTCCGGGTTGTAAAAGCTTTGCAATTCGGGGGTGAGCAGCGCCGCCGGCCAGTCCGTGCCGTCTACCGGAAACCAGCGCTCACGGGGGTAGTGAGCGAAGGGCGCGTTGGCGACTGCCTCACCCAGGTAATAGTGGTTCCAGAAATAATTGCAGGACAGGCGTTCGAAGTACTCGCCCAGCGCACTGGCGTGCGCGGCCAGGCGGGTGGCGCCCTTGCCGTTGGTGAACATCAGAGGGCAGGCCCGATTGCGGATATGGACCGACCACACGTTATCCACCGGATTCAGCCAGCTGCATTCCTCGATGTCGAAACCGATACGGGCCAAACCGGCCTGCATGGTGCGGATGGAGTGTTCCAGTGAGGCATCTTTGCCCGCGATGAAATGTTCGTTTTGCATGGGCGAGCTGCCTGTCAAAGAGGGTTTTTCCAGAAATGCTGCGGTCGACCGGACGCGGCAGCGAATTTTGCCGGGATCAGCGACGGCGCTGGCCGGGCAGGGGTTTGCTCTTGCGTTGGCCGGGCCGCGCGGTGGGTTCGCTGGCTGCCGGTTTGGGCATCAACAGATTCTTGGCCGGACCACTGGCACTCGCCCGATGGGCGAGCAGGGCAGCGCGCAGGTCGGCAGCGGCCAGGTCGACCGGGATACCGTCCGCCGGGGCCGTCCACATCGACAAAGCGTCGCGCAGGCAAAACAGGCGTTCGGCGGTTTCCGCCTTGCGCGGCAGTGCCTCGATCATGGCTTGCGCCGCCGCACTGAGCACGACACCGCCGCCCTCAGCCTGCATGAGCCCGGCGCTGCCGAGGCGCTGAAAGGCGTCGACCAGCTTGTCCTCGTTCGGGACATTCTTCTGAATCAGGTCAATGGCTGCGACGATATCGAGCGCCTCCGCCGGACGGCGTTTGGCCGCCATGGAAACCGCCAGCAAGAGCAGGAGATCGACATCGTGAATGGGGGTCATGGGCAACTTTCGCAAATCGGGTGAACGTGAGGTGCGCAGTTTAAGGCTTCACCGGGTGATCAGCCGGAAAAACTTGTCGAATACGCGGGGAAAAATCAGTGCTGTTGCCGCATTTCGTGGAGTACGCGCTGCATTTCTGCCTTGGAAACGTAGCCGTTCATCCCCGCCGCCAGGCACTCTTCACGATCACCGAGCATGGCATTGGCGGTCATGGCGATGATCGGCAGCGGCGAGGCACCACTTTCGGCTTCGCGCTGACGCAGCAGCTGTGTCGCCTGTATGCCGTCCATCACCGGCATCTGAATGTCCATCAACACCACGTCCGGCGTGTGGTTGAGCAGCAGGGCGAGGGCTTCTTCGCCATGCTGGGCAACGCTGACACGGTGGCCCAGCTTGCCTAGCGCCATACTGGCAAGGCGTTGGTTGATCGGGTTGTCCTCAACCAGCAGGATGTCCAGCGCCTCGAATTTTGGGGTTTCCTGCGGGTCGACCGCAGGCAGCGCGCGGCGCTCGTCTTGAGAGCGGTGTTGGGCGCGCAATTCAGTCACGGCATCGGTCAGGCAACCGGCCAGCAGGGGCTTGGGAATTTCGCGGGCGGCAAATTTGCGGACCCCGAGCTGGGCGGCGTTGTTCATGGAGGTGAGGGCAAGCACGATGGCCCCGGGCTTCAGGCCGGCGCGGCTGGCTGCCATGTCGGCTGCCTCGACTGGCAGCCATTCGAGTTCCGCCACGATCACGTCAAAATGCGCCTCCTTGTCCAGACGCTTGGGGTGCTTGAGATGCTGCAACAGACTGTGCGCGTTGTTGCATTCCTCGATTTCGATGCCGAGGGTGAGCAGGGTATCGATCAGCGTGACTCGCTGGATGTCGTTTTCCACCGCCAGCAACCAGCGTTCGCCG
>JAKLLI010000321.1 GCA_023150195.1 Azonexus sp. | reverse complement strand
GCGCCAGTCGCCGGGAGCTGCCACCAAACTGAAAGCGGCTGAAAGGCCGTCGGCTGGGAAGCCCGTAATTATGCATCAAACTAGGGTAAACATCTACTTGACTTTGCTCGACTACGTGATGTCCGAAGTGGCAGATCGTTGCGGGCTTCGTGCTACACTCTCCCGCATCTCAAAAACGTATTTCACGATACAAAACGGAGGAAGACATGGATCCACGGCAATTGCGTGAGGCTGCGCTCTACTATCATCGTTCCCCCAAGCCGGGAAAAATCGCGGTTACCCCGATCAAGCAATTGACCAATCAGTATGATCTGTCGATGGCCTATTCGCCTGGCGTCGCGTTTGCCTGCGAGGAAATTGTGGCCGATCCAGCCGAGGCCAGCACGCTGACGGCCCGGGCCAATCTGGTGGGCGTCATCACCAATGGGACAGCGGTGCTCGGGCTGGGCCCGATCGGTCCGCTGGCGGCCAAGCCGGTGATGGAAGGCAAGGGGGTGTTGTTCAAGAAATTTGCCAACATCGATGTCTTCGATCTGGAAATCAATGAGCGCGATCCGGACAAGTTGATCGAAACCATTGCCTCGCTGGAACCGACCTTCGGTGGTATCAACCTCGAAGACATCAAGGCGCCAGAGTGTTTCTATATCGAAAAGAAGCTCCGTGAGCGGATGAAAATTCCGGTTTTCCACGACGATCAGCACGGCACCGCGATTGTGGTCGGCGCGGCTGTGTTGAACGGCTTGCATTTGATCGGTAAAGACCTGTCGACCGTAAAAATCGTGACCTCCGGTGCGGGTGCGGCAGCCTTGGCGTGTCTGGATTTGCTGGTCATGCTCGGCGCCCCCGTCGAAAACATCTGGGTGACCGACATCAAGGGCGTGGTCTATGAGGGCCGCGTCGAAGAGATGGATGAGATCAAGGGTCGCTATGCCAAGGTCACCGATGCGCGTACCTTGGGCGAAGTGATTGCCAATGCTGATGTGTTCCTTGGCCTGTCCGCGGGTGGCGTGCTGAAACCCGAGATGGTGGCCAAGATGGCGGCCAATCCGTTGATCATGGCGCTGGCCAATCCGACGCCCGAGATCACGCCGGAACTGGTGCGCAGCGTGCGTGACGACGCCATTATCTGTACCGGACGTTCTGACTATCCAAATCAGGTCAATAACGTCCTTTGCTTCCCCTTCATCTTCCGGGGGGCGTTGGACGTTGGTGCGACCACCATCACCGAAGAAATGAAGATGGCTGCCGTCAAGGCCATCGCGGAACTCGCGCGCGCGGAGCAATCCGAAGTGGTGGCGTCGGCCTATGGCGAAAGGATTAGCGGCTTTGGTCCGGAATACCTGATTCCGAAGCCATTCGACCATCGACTGATCGTCAAAATTGCGCCGGCTGTCGCGCGCGCCGGCATGGATTCCGGCGTGGCAACCAGGCCGATTCAGGATTGGGATGCCTATCTGCAGGGCTTGAACGAGTTCGTCTATCACTCCGGCTTGATCATGAAACCGGTGTTTTCCCAAGCGCGGATGGCACCAAAACGTATCGTCTTTGCGGAAGGTGAAGACGAGCGCGTCCTGCGTGCGGTGCAGGTGGTGCGCGACGAAGGCATTGCCCTGCCGATTCTGATTGGTCGTCATGCGGAAATCCGCAAGCGGATCGAGGCAGCGGGTTTGCGGATTCGCGAGGGTGAAGATTTCGAGGTGGTTCATTCGGACAACTGTCCGTTTTTCGATGAACACTATGAAGAATTCTGGCGTACCTATCATAGCCTGATGGAACGCAAGGGCGTTTCTCCGGATTACGCGCGTCGCGAAGTTCGTCGCCGCAACACGCTTTACGGTGCGCTCATGGTGCGCCTCGGTTACGCCGATGGCCTGATTTGCGGCACCTTCGGTCGACATGAGACGCATCGAGAATACGTCCAGAGCGTGATCGGCACGCGGGCAGATCACGATCGTTATTACGCGATGAATTTGCTGATGCTGCCGGGCAGAACGGTCTTTATTGCCGATACCTACGTCAATTACGACCCCAATGCAGAGCAACTCACGGACATGACCTTGCTGGCGGCAGAAGAGATCCGCAACTTCGGGATTCAACCCAAGGTGGCCTTGCTCTCGCATTCCACCTTTGGCACGGAAAATACCCCGACCTCCGAGAAAATGCGTGAAGTCCTGGCGCAGTTGGGTGAGCGGGCGCCGGAACTTGAGGTGGAAGGCGAAATGCACGGTGATGCGGCGCTCGACGAGGAGATTCGTCTGGCGGCCTTCCCGAATTCCAGGTTGAAAGGACAGGCCAATCTGCTGGTTATGCCGACGCTTGATGCGGCTAACATATCGTTCAATCTGCTCAAGGTGGCTGCGGGCGACAACCTGACGATCGGTCCGATCCTGCTGGGAGCGGCCAAACCGGTCAATATCCTGACGCCAACCGCCACGGTGCGCAGAATTGTGAATATGACCGCGTTGACCGTGGTTGATGCTTCCTGAATACGGGCTTTAAATTTGCGTTGTATGTGCATGGTTTTATTGAAATTTTGATCAGGTTTGATAAACTCGACCAAAATCTCTAACCCAATGTGATGGAGCATTTGGATGCGACGCAAAATTTTGGCCTGGCTGGCTTCCTGCTCCTTGCTGTGCGCGCCCTTGGCCGCTGACGCAGCCAAGGCAGCAGCACCAGCCGGGAAGAAGGTGACCAGCAAGGTTGCCGTCAAAAAGTCGGGCAGCAGCAAGCCGGT
>JAKLLI010000320.1 GCA_023150195.1 Azonexus sp. | reverse complement strand
CGGACGGCGGCATCGTGGGCTTCCATGAAGTGACGGCCGGGGGCGGTCGCGGCAAAGGCGGCGTCCTGCGCAGCGAGGATGATTTCGTAAACGTCCTTCTGTGCCGCGTTGAAGCGGCCATTGACCGGGAAAGTGCGGGTGATGTCAGCGGCGTAGCCTTCGACTTCGCAGCCGGCGTCGATCAGCACCAGCGTGTTGTCGTTGAGCAGCTTGTTGTTCTCGACGTAGTGCAGCACGCAGGCGTTGGCGCCGCCGGCGACGATGGGCGTGTAGGCGTGGGCGTCGGCACCGCGCTTGCGGAATTCGTAGGTCAGCTCGGCTTCGAGTTCGTATTCCGCCATGCCGGGGCGGCAGGCGCGCATGGCGCGGGCATGGCCGGCGCTGGCGATATCGGCAGCGCGCTGCTGAATGGTGGCTTCGGCGCTGTCCTTGATCAGGCGCATGCTGTCCAGTTCGGCGCGCAGGTCGAGCATCGCCCGTGGCGCACGTTTGCCGGCGCGGGTTTGCGCACGCACGGCGTTGAGCGCGGTGGCGATACGCGAATCCCATGTCGCGTCGTGACCGATGGCGTGCCAGAGACTGTCACGGTCGACCAGCAATTCCGGCAGTTTTTTGTCGAACTGCGCGATCGGGTAGGCGGCGTCGAAACCGAAGGCGGCTTTGGCGGCTTTCGGGCCGTAGCGGTAGCCGTCCCAGATTTCGCGTTCTTCGTGCTTCTCGCGGCAGAAGAGGATCGATTTTGGCTTCTTGCCGCCAACCAGGACGACGACCGCTTCCGGCTCCGGAAAGCCGCTCAGGTACCAGAAGTAGCTGTCGAAACGATAGGGAAAATGCGCGTCCCGGTTGCGCACCATTTCTGGCGCCGTCGGGATGATGGCCACGCCGGAGCCTATGGTTTTCAGCAGGCGTTTGCGGCGGGCGAGAAAGTGGGCGTGGGTCATGGACACCTTAAGAATAGATAAGTCCGAGCGTAACGATAAATACGCCCATCCCAAATGTGATCACAAACCCTGTGTTGTGCTCGACCCCTTTGGGCGGTGGGTAACGGCCGGCGGTCAAAGTTCTTAGTGCAAGCCAGCCTGGCCAGTAAAAGATGGCCGTAGCCAGCGCGCCCAAAATTAGGTCAATCAACATGAGCAGCTCGAAGTTCCTGATCCAGGGCGGTCAATCGTTCCGGTGTGCCTACGTCGACCCAGCGGCCGTCAAAGCGTTCCCCGCTAAGGCGCTCCACTGCAATCGCGGCATCGAGCAGGGGGCGCAGTTTGAGCGGCTGATCGACGGGCAGTTGGCCGAACATGTTGGGTGAGAAGAGGCCAATGCCGGCGTAGGTGAGGGTTTCGCCGTCGCTGGCGCGGGCGATCTTGTCGTCGATCAGCGCGAAATCCCCGTTGGGATGCTGGGGCGGGTTGGGCACCATCAGGAGATGGGCGTCGTTTTCCAGCAATTTGCTGGTCGACCGCAGAAAAACGGACAAATCCACATCGCAGAAGACGTCCCCGTTGATCACGAGAAAGGCCTCCGGGCCAAGTTGCGGCAGGGCTTTGGCAATGCCGCCAGCCGTTTCCAGCGCGCCCTTGGGTTCCGGGGAATAGGTGATGGCCACGCCCCATTTGCTGCCATCGCCCAGCGCCATTTCGATTTGTTCGCCAAGGTGGGCGTGATTGATCACCACCTCGCGGATACCGGCTGCGGCTAGCCGTTCCAGATGCCAGATGATCAGCGGCTTGCCACCCACCGGCAGCAGCGGCTTGGGGGTGTGGTCGGTGAGGGGCCGCATGCGTTCGCCGCGGCCGGCGGCAAGGATCATGGCTTTCATTTATTTGTACCGGTAGCCGATCTGTTCGGTATTGCCTTCCAGTCGGTCGAGCAGGTTGAGCAAGGGTTTGAGTTGCAGGTAGCGGCTGGCGGTTTTGCGCGCATAGTTCATGAAGCGCGGCAGGTCTTCGCTGTATTTTTCCTTGCCGTCGCGGTATTTCAGTCGGCAGAAAATGCCCAGGACCTTGAGGTGGCGTTGCAGCCCCATCAACTCGTATTCTCGCCAGAAGTCACCAAAATCCTCGCGTACCGGCAGGCCGGCGGCACGGGCTTTTTCCCAGTAACGCACGACCCAGTCGAGTTCCTGTTCTTCTTCCCAGGAAATGAACGCGTCGCGGAAGAGCGAAACGACGTCGTAGGTGATCGGGCCGTAGACCGCGTCCTGGAAATCGATGATGCCCGGTGTCAGCCTTTCGGCACTTTCCACCACCATCAGGTTGCGCGGCATGAAATCGCGATGTACGAACACCTTGGGCTGGTTGAGTGCTGAATTGATCAGGAACTTGAAGGTCCGGTCGAGCATCACCTTGTCTTCATCGGCGAGTTCGATGCCGAGGTGGCGACCGATGAACCATTCCGGGAACAGATCGAGTTCGCGGCGCAGCAGCGTGCCGTCGTAGGGGGGCAGGGTGGCGGCGGTGGAGGCCAGTTGCCATTGGATCAGGGTGTCCAGTACTGGACGCATCAGCAGGTCGGCCAAGCTCAGATCGGCGTTCAGGGCGTCGAGATACCCGATGCGGCCGAGGTCGGTGAGGACCAGAAAGCCTTGTTCCAGATCCTTGTCCAGAATGCGCGGGGCGGCGAGGTCGGCTTTGGCAAGTAGGCCGGCGACGTGGATGAAGGGTTTGCAGTCTTCCTTTTCCGGCGGGGCATCCATCAGAATGCGCGTCGTGCCGTCCGGCCAGCTGAGGCGGAAGTAGCGGCGGAAGCTGGCAT
>JAKLLI010000319.1 GCA_023150195.1 Azonexus sp. | reverse complement strand
TTGCTATCCCGGATACTCGGGTTTGTGCGGGATTTTGTGATTGCCCGGGCCTTTGGTGCCGGCGCAGCAACGGATGCCTTCTTTGTCGCGTTCAAGCTGCCCAACCTGCTGCGGCGGATGTTTGCCGAGGGCGCTTTTTCGCAGGCTTTCGTGCCGATTCTGGGTGAATACAAGAACCAGCGCAGCCCCGACGATACGCGCACGCTGATCGACCACGTCGCCAGCCTGCTGTCGATGGCCCTGTTTGCCGTCACCGCCATCGGCGTTGCCGGTGCGCCTTTGCTGGTCTGGCTCTCCGCGCCGGGCTTTGCGGAAAATGCCGATAAATTCGCGTTGACCGTGACCCTGACGCGCATCACCTTCCCCTACATCCTCTTCATGTCGCTGGTCGCCTTGGCGGGTGGCATTTTGAATACCTGGAGCAAATTCGCGCTGCCGGCCTTCACGCCGGTGTTGCTCAATCTTGCCTTCATTGCCATGGCGCTGTTCGCGGCACCGTATTTCGACCCACCCGTTCTGGCACTGGCCTGGGCGGTCTTCATCGGCGGCGCCCTGCAACTGGCGATTCAGTTGCCCGCCTTGCGGCGCATTGCAATGTTGCCGCGCCCCAGCCTGAACTGGCGTGCGGCCTGGGCCGACCCCGGTGTACGCCGCATTGCCAAACTGATGGCGCCGGCGCTGTTGGGGGTTTCGGTGTCGCAAATCAGTTTGTTGATCAACACCGTATTTGCCTCCTTTCTCGCCACCGGCAGCGTCTCCTGGCTCTATTACGCCGATCGCCTGATGGAATTCCCCTCCGGCCTCCTGGGTGCGGCACTGGGTACCATTTTGTTGCCGTCGCTGTCGCGCTGCCACGCCACCCAGAATTTCGCTGAATATTCCCGTCTGCTTGACTGGGGGCTGCGGCTGACCTTCCTGCTCGCCGCACCTGCCTCGCTGGCTTTGGCCATTCTGGCGATTCCCTTGATCGGCACCCTGTTTTTCCACGGCGCCTTCAGCATGAATGATGTCCTGCAAACCCGCAGCGCCTTGGTCGCCTACGCGGTGGGGCTGACCGGGCTGATTCTGGTCAAGGTCCTGGCCCCCGGCTTTTACGCCCGGCAAAACGTGCGTACGCCGGTCAAGATCGCGCTGATTTCGCTGCTGGCGACGCAAGCCATGAATCTTGCATTTATCGGCTGGCTGGCGCATGCCGGGCTGGCACTGTCGATTGGTCTGGCCGCCTGCATCAACGCTGCCATGCTCTATCGCGGCTTGCGTCAGGCCGACATTTTCCAGCCGCAACCGGGTTGGCCCATCTTCTTCAGCAAGCTGAGTATCGCCCTCTCAGCCATGGGACTCGCGTTGTGGTTTGGTGTTGGCGACCCGGCAAGCTGGCTGGACAAACCGCTTACCGTGCGAGTCCTTCATTTGAGTGCGCTGGTAGCCCTTGGCGGCGTCTCGTATTTCGCTACACTATGGCTGCTCGGCTTCCGGCTGGGCGACTTCAAACGCCGCGCCAGCACCTGACAGGAGACTTCCATGCAATTAACCAGCAGCAGCTTTTCCGACGACCAGGCCATCCCCGGCACCTATTCCTTCTGCATTCCCGATCCGGCGCATCATGTGTGTCTGGGCAGCAACCGGAATCCGCAACTCAGCTGGACCAACGTCCCGGCGGGCACCCGTTCCTTCGCCATCCTTTGCCACGATCCGGATGTCCCCAGCCGGGGCGATGACGTTAATCAGGAAGGACGCACTGTCCCCGCCAGCCTGCCCCGGGTCGACTTTTTCCATTGGGTGTTGATCGACCTGCCGTCCACGGTCAACGGTATCGCCGAAGCGGAATTCAGCAGCGAAGTCACGCCCCGCGGCAAAGCGGGGCCGCAAGCTGCACACGGTGCACGTCAGGGCGTCAATAACTACACGGACTGGTTTGCCGGCGATAACGACATGCGCGGCGATTACTATGGCTACGACGGCCCCTGCCCGCCGTGGAACGACGAGATCGTCCATCACTACGTGTTCACGGTCTACGCGCTGGATATCGAAAAACTGCCGCTCGAAGGCCGTTTTGGCGGGCCGGAAGTCCGTGCCGCCATGGCCGGCCACATTCTCGACCAGGCCAGCCTGACCGGCACCTACACCCTGAATCCGGCGCTGCGCTAAGGTCGCCATGCGCCGACTGGCGAGTGCCGCGTCCTGCCTGATGCTGCTGGTGCTGCTGGGCACCGGCATCGTCGAGGGCGTGGCCGTCGACTTTGATCGCTTGCGTCAGGCGCTCAGCGGCCAGTTCGGCACCTATGCGCTGAATCGCTTCCACGAATGGCAACAAACCCTGACCTCGGCCCAGCGCCTTTCAGAACCGGAAAAACTCCGTCAAATCAACGATTTTTATAATCGCTACATCACCTTCGATGACGATTATTCGGTGTGGGGTGTGTCGGACTACTGGGCGACGCCCATGGAGCTGATCGATAACGGGCGCGGCGACTGCGAAGATTTCGCCATCTCCAAGTACTACTCGCTACTCTCGCTGGGCGTACCGCTCAATAAACTGCGCATGGTCTATGTTCGCGCCCAGCAAGGCGTGCCCGGTGGCACCGTCCAGCAGGCGCACATGGTGCTGGCCTACTACCCGCGGCCCGATGCCGACCCACTGATTCTCGACAATCTCAATCCGCAGATTCTGCCCGCCTCGCGCCGGCCCGATCTCTCTCCCGTTTTCAGTTTCAACAGCGCGGGCCTCTGGCAGGGCACCGGCAACCAGTCCAGCCGGAGCAGTTTGTCCC
>JAKLLI010000318.1 GCA_023150195.1 Azonexus sp. | reverse complement strand
CGTCATCTGGTCGAGTGCTTCTTCAATCGACTCAAGCAGTTTCGGCGTATCGCTACTCGATACGACAAACTTGCCAATCGATTCAATGCTTTCCTTCATCTGGCTTGCGCTTATGTCTGGCTACTGTGAACAGGCCCTAGCTGCATGCACAAACCCTGACACAGACAGCCCCACTGCAACTGCGATTATTGTTTTTTTCATAAGACAACCCTCCCCAAATGGCACAATTCGATGATGTAAAAACTTGCAAAGAAAGAATGATACCCACCCGGAATTATGCGATCAAGTTAAATGAAACCACTTGACATTACACTTTTGTCACACCATCCCCAATTAAATAACTGCTAGCAATTTTATGAATTACCCCATCCCCAGCTTCGAACACAAAATCTGCCCTCCCGACCAGTTGACCGCACGCGCCGGCGAGATCGCCCGACCGCTGGTGTTCACCAACGGCTGCTTCGATATCCTGCACCGCGGGCATGTCACGTATCTGGCACAAGCCGCGGCCTTGGGGACCAGCCTGGTGGTGGCGCTCAATACGGATGGCTCAGTCAAACGGCTGGGAAAAGGGGAGGATCGCCCGGTCAACAAACTGGAAGATCGCCTGGCGGTGATAGCCGCGCTGGATTGCGTGAGCCTGGTGACCTGGTTTGACGAGGACACCCCGCTACAACGGATTCTTGCCTGTCGCCCCGAGGTGCTGGTCAAGGGCGGCGACTGGCCAGTCGACAAGATCGTGGGCTGCACGGAAGTCCGCGGCTGGGGGGGCAGCGTGCACTCCATCCCCTTCATCCATCAAACCTCGACCACCAGCCTGCTGGAAAAAATTCGCCGCCTCTGAAATTCAGGGCGGCGAACGGGAGCGACGACAGCAGGAAAGTTCAGCGTCTCATCAGCCGCCCAAAGCCGCCTTCAGCGACGCGACTTCCTCTTCCGACTCTTCAATGATTTCGGCGAGCTCTTCCTCACCGAACAGGCTGTCCAGCATGCTGGTATCCACCGCATCGCCAAAGGCGGGGTCGCGCCAGCAAGACGTCCGGCTGGCGATCTTGTTCGCCACATAGATCACATCCGTCAGGGTTGCGACCTCGGTCACCTCGCGCTCCGTTTCATGCGCCAGCACCGCCTCAAGCACCGACTCGGGCGAACCGAGGGCGGATAGCAGCGCATGGCCGATGTTGTCGTGCCACTGCACCAGCAGAGACTGCATTTCTTCAGGATTATTCACCAGTTCCGGGAAAGCGGCCGCACGGGACAGGAGGTAGAACACACCCAGGTCGTGCACCAGGCCGGTGAACATCGCCTCATCCCCGTTGATTTTTGCCAACCGTCGGGCAAGGACGCGCGACAAGGCGGCTACGTGCGAAGAATGTTTCCACAAACGTTCGGAAATGCCTTCGAAAGGCAGCATCTGCTTGCTTTTCAGCAACTGCTCCATCGCCACGGCAAAGGATACGGTGCGCACCGCCTCCATGCCCACCCGCATGATGGCGGTTTTGACATCGGCAATCTCGCGCCCGGAGGGATTCATCGCGACGGAATTCGCCATCTTGATGATCTTGGCACTCATCAAAGGCTCGGCGCCCACCAGCTTGGCCAGTTGCTCGACGCTCAGATTCGGGTCCTTGAGCGCGGTGCGCACCTGAAAAGTGATATCGAGAAACGTCGGGAACGAAATCTCCGAGCTAGACAGGTCACGGGCGATATCTTCGAGAATCTTGAAACTGGCTGCACTGCTCATGAACTAACCTCTTGAATCAGAACGGAATATCGTCACCCAAATCATCAAAGGACGGCTTCGGCTTGTTCTTGGGCGGCGCGGGCGAGTAATCCGCCGGTTCATCGTAGCCACCACCGCCACCACCAAACCCACCGCCGCCGCCCGACGCCGGTGCGCCCATGCCCTGACGCGAACCCAGCATCTGCATTTCGGTGCATTCGATTTCGGTCGTATAGCGATCCTGACCTTCCTTATCTTGCCATTTGCGTGTCTTGATCCGCCCTTCCAGATAGACCTGCGAGCCTTTTTTCAGATACTGGCCGGCAATCTCTGCCAGCTTGCGGTAAAACACGACGCGATGCCATTCGGTCATTTCGCGCTTCTCACCGCTGTTTTTATCTTTCCAGCTTTCGGTCGTCGCCAGACGAATATTGCAGATCGCATCGCCGCTTGCCGTGTAGCGGGTTTCGGGATCTGCGCCCAAATTGCCGACGAGAATGACCTTGTTCACCGATGCCATCGTTGTTTGTCTCCTAAGCGTGGGTTGCCGACGACGCGACGCGTCGTTGCGGGAAATTCATTGAAACCGCGACTGCCATCCAGACCATGGCGAGCACGGTACACACGGCAAAGACGGCATTATCGCCCAGATTTTGCGCGATCAAACCGCCGCCCGCGCCGCCAATAAACAGGCCGATTGCCTGCGTCGTGTTGTACACCCCCAGGGCCGCCCCCTTGGCGGCAGGCGGGGCGGTACGCGACACCAGCGATGGCAGGGTGGCTTCCAGGATATTGAAAGCGACGAAAAACAGCATCAGCCACAAGGCCAGCGTCCACAAGCCGTCAGCCAACAGCGACAGGCCCAGTTGCACGACCGCCACCAGGGCGATGGCGCCCAGGAAAACCGGGCGCATCTTGTCGCGTTTCTCGGCCGCAATGATGGCCGGCACCATGATCACAAAGGACACCAGCACGGCCGGCAGATACACCTGCCAGTGCGCGGCGGCAGCCAGGCCGCCGCGGGTGATCAGTGCGTGGGGCAGGACCACGAACATCGCCATCTGAAT
>JAKLLI010000317.1 GCA_023150195.1 Azonexus sp. | reverse complement strand
CCCTGCGCAGCCATCAGGAACAGCTCGAAGCCCAGGTGGCCGCGCGCACCCACGAACTCGAACGCGCCAACGCGCAATTGGCGGCAGAGCAGAACGAACTCACCACCATGCTCACCAAGGTGGAAGAAGCCCAGCAACAGGTGCTGCAGTCGGAAAAAATGGCCGCCATTGGCCAACTCGCTGCGGGCGTGGCGCACGAAATCAACAATCCCATCGGCTTCGTCACTTCCAATCTGGGCGCGCTGCGCGGCTACATCAACCATCTGCTCGCCGTGATCAGCGCCTATGAAGGCGGCGATGCGGCAGAAATCGCCCGTAGCCGCCAGGCCGCCGATCTCGATTTCCTGCGCGAGGACTTGCCGGCCTTGCTCGGTGAGTCTCAGGATGGGCTGGACCGGGTAAGGCGCATTGTTCAGGACCTGAAAGATTTTTCCCGCGTCGACCAGGCCGAATGGCAGCATGCCGATCTCAATGCGGCGATGGAGAGCACGCTCAACGTCGTGCGCAACGAACTCAAGTACAAAGCGGATGTCATCGTCGAACTGGGCGAACTGCCCGAAATTGACTGCGTCCCCGCCCAGTTGAACCAGGTCTTCATGAACCTGCTGGTCAACGCGGCACAAGCCATTCCGGAGCGCGGCAAGATTTTCGTCCGCAGCGGCGTCGACCGTGAGCACCTCTGGTTCGAGGTGGAAGATACCGGGGCGGGGATGAGCGAGGAAACCCGGCGGCGGATATTCGAACCCTTCTTCACCACCAAACCGGTCGGCAAGGGCACGGGGCTGGGGCTATCGATTTCCTACGACATTGTGGTCAAGCGCCATAACGGCCAGCTCGATGTGCGCAGCACACCGGGCATTGGCACCTGTTTCCGCATTGCGCTACCGCTCATAGCAACGCTGGCGCCCGCTTAGGCTCAGCGCTGCCAGCGCTGCAGGGCCGCCTTCAAGGCTTCGAGATCGATGGGCTTGCTCACGTAATCGTTCATGCCGGCGGCCAAAGCCCGTTCCCTATCTTCGGTCATGGCACTGGCCGTCATGGCGACCACGGGAATCTGGTGATCGATACCGTCGACCGCAGCAGAGCGGATGGCCGCCACGGTTTCATAACCATCGAGCATGGGCATCTGGCAATCCATCAACACCAGATCAAAACGCTGTGCCGCCAGGTGTTCGAGCACTTCCAGCCCATTGGCCGCAACGCTGACCCGGTGCCCCATGCGTTCCAGCAATTTGAGTGCCAGCATCTGGTTGGTCGGATTGTCTTCCGCCAGCAGGATATGGCCGACCCGCGGCAACTCGGCCAGCGCATGCCGGGTCAGAAGTCCCTGGTCGCCGTGGGGACGATTGCCGGACAACAAGGTACACAAGCTGCTCTCGAGCAGGCCGTGCTTGATCGGTTTGGTCAGATAGGCGTCGAAGCCGGCATCCTTGCTCAGGCGGGCATCGCCCCTTTCGGTCACCGAGGTCAGCATCATCAGCTGGATGCCGGCGAGTGCGCTTTCGGCCCGGATCATCCGCGCCAGCGCCCAGCCATCGATGGCCGGCATGTGCAGATCGATGATGGCCACCTCCCAGGGCTTGCCTGCCGCTGCCGCGTCCAGCAACTGCTGCAAGCCCTCATCGCTACGCGCACACAGGCAGGCCTCACAGCCGAGTTCCGCCAGTTGCAGCTCCAGCACCCGGCGATTGGTCGCATTGTCATCCACCACCAGGATACGCCGCCCCTTGAGGTCACAAGGATGACGCAAGTTGGCGGGCGCCGATTGCGCCACGACACCCAGCGGCAGTTCAAACCAGAAGGTACTGCCCTCGCCGGCCACGCTGTCCACGCCGATCTCGCCACCCATCAGGGCCACCAGCCGCTGGCTGATGGCAAGGCCCAGACCGGTGCCACCAAAACGGCGCGTGGTTGAGGCATCCGCCTGGGAAAAGGCCTGAAACAGACGTGCCTGCTGTTCGGGAGAAATGCCGATGCCGCTGTCGCAAACTTCGAGGCGGATACGAACTGCTGATTCGCTGCGCGACAGGCAGTGCACATTGAGGCGAATTTCGCCCTGCGTCGTGAACTTGATCGCATTGCCCAGGAGGTTCATCAAAACCTGCCGCAAACGGCCGGGATCGCCCAACAGGGCGGTTGGCAGGGCCGGGTCGACCACAGCCGCCAAGGGCAATTCCTTTTGCGCCGCGCGCAGGGCCAGTGTCGACAGCACATCGTCCACCGTCGTGCGCAGGTCAAAGGGAATACTTTCCACGTCCAGTTTGCCCGCCTCGATTTTTGAAAAATCCAGAATATCGTTGATCACGCTGAGCAGGCCGTTGGCACTGCTGTCGATGACCTCGGCAAACTCGCGCTGTTCTTCGTTGAGCGGCGTATCGAGCAAGAGACTGGTCATGCCGATCACCCCGTTCATCGGGGTCCGGATTTCATGGCTCATATTGGCCAGAAACTCGCTCTTGATCCGGTTTGCCGCCTCAGCCGCATCGCGCGCGGCGGCCAGTTCCTGCGTTCGCTCGGCAACGCGCTGTTCGAGATGGCCCGTGTAGTCGGCGACGGCCTCGGCCATGCGATTAAAGCTGCTGGCCAAGGCGTTGATTTCCCGCGTGTCGGCCGGCGCAATCCGCGACGAGCACGGCAAAGTTGAGCCAGCCGATTTCCGCCAGCGAGCTGACCGCCACCAGTTGCTTGCGCCCGGCAATCTGCAAGGGCAGGACCTCGATCGGCGCCTTGCCGCTCACCACCCGCGCTACTGCCTCGCGCAGTTGCGTCGCGTCGTTTTCATCGGTGAGTAGTGAATAAATGGTTCGCCGCGCCTCGGGCGCACTGGCCCGGGTATTGAGACTGATCAGGGACTTGTCCGGATGCACCTGAATGGCGCCCTCGGCATCGGTCAGAATGCCGTAGCTGCCATCCATCCCGGTATTCGCTACCGCCCGCGTAAACTCGCCCAGATCAATGCCAGTCCCGGCCATCCCCAGCACCCGCCCGCCATCGCGCACCTGCACGTTGATCCAGACATTCGTCCGGCCCAACACCGGATTGGTATCCACATTGAGTTGCACCACCTGAGGACTGGCAATCGCGGCAAAAAACCAGGCATCGCCGGGCACCTCGGCCTTGACCACCTGTGTCAGCTTGGTGCCTTGTGCGGCATCGGTACTGTAGTAGTAATTGCCGGTGGCTACCGGCACGAAGAAGGCACTGCCGTCGCGAAACTGCTTGCGATGGCTGTCCAGTTCCGCGAGCGCGGCATCGCGCAACTCAGTCCGTGCATCATCCCTGGCCCACGCAAGCAGCAGGGGGGATTCGGCCAGGTTCCTGGCCAGCGCAATTTCCGTCCGCAACGGCGAAAGGATGCGCTCCCGGTCATAAAGCGCCTGACGCTCGACGACCCCGCGACCAATATTGTCGGCAATCTCTGCGGTCGACGCCGCGTAAAAGGCCACAACCACCAGCGCAATAACCAGAAATACCAGCACCAGGGTGCTGGCAAAGCGCCGGGTCAGGCTGGGCAGGGGCGGCTGCGAAGGAGCGGTTTCGGGGGTCATGCCATCCGGTCAAGGGCTGGCAAACACGGGACTTAAAACAGTTCCGTTTCGCCGTAGCTGGGATTGGGAAAGATACCCCGTTCGACCAATTCCTGAAAGTCGTAAACGAGGTTTCTGCCATCCTGTTTTGCACGATACAGGCTGCGGTCGGCACGGCTCAGCACCTCCAGCGGCAGCAGATTGGGATCGACTTCGGCGTAACCGATGCTGATCGTGAGATGCTCCACCCGCGGGAAACTGTGGGCTTCAATCGCCAGCCGGACCCGCTCGAAGACATTCCGGGCCAAAGCATCGTTTTCTGCCGCGATGATGGCGACAAACTCTTCCCCGCCGTAACGGTAAATCAGGTCGCCCGCACGGAAGGTCGTTTGCATCAGGCGCGCCACCAGCAAGAGTACTTCATCACCCACCATGTGGCCGTAATTGTCGTTCACCGCTTTGAAGTGATCGATATCGATCACGGCAAGCCAGTAACGGCCTGGCGGCTGGCTACGACGGCCGATGTCAGTTTCGGTAAAGCTGTCCGGGCGCATCATGGCGGTCCAGATCCGGTCAAAATTGTTTTCCAGGGCCTGTCGATTGAGCAGGCCGGTCAGCCGGTCACGCTGGCTGACATCCAGCAGGGCGTAGTAATTGGAGAAGACTTCCAGCACGCCACGGATGGTTGCATCCTCGTTCGGCGCCACTTCCCGGTCGCGGGTGAACACGAAATAACCGCAGACTTCATCACCGCCAAAAAGCGGATAGGCGATCTTGAGCAGGTTTTCGTGCTTGCGCGTGCAGGGTTTGCCGAGCAAACGGACATTTTCGGTCAGGGCAAAAATATCGGGTGGCATCTGGGAACGTTGCGCCACGATTTCGATGCGCTCGACCATGCGCGCCATGCCGTCGCCTTCCACTTCGCGGGAGCGATGGTAGTGAATCACTCGCGCCAGTTTCTGATTGTCGTCCAGCCGGTAAAGCGAGGTATCGAGCACCCCCAGCAAGGGCCCCAGTGAACGCAACAGGCTTTGCTCCAGCAACTCGGTATCGCGGATGGAGGTCATGACCCCCAGCTTGCCCAGCAAACCGGGCACCTGTACCTGACTCGTACTACTCAACATGGGCGACTTTCATGGTCAAAATGCTGCGGCAAATTATAAAAAGACCTTCGCCGCTTTCCCGTTAACATTTGTAAGGCCGTGGACAAAAAAACGGGGCCCGAAGGCCCCGCAAAAGGAACGAGACGACGTCGCTGTTCTCCGAAGTCTCTTCCGCAGAGTGCTCAGTGTGCCGAAGCGGCAGCCGCACCCAGCCCGGTCTGGGCACGGATGTACTGCTCTTCGTAGGCTTCTTTTTCCTTGTCAGCTCGAACGCTCTTGTCGGTATCGGAAAGTAGCCAGGTAACAAAGAAAGCCAAGGTCATCGAGACGATGGCTGGGTGGTCGTACGGGAAAATGGCAGCTTTGTTGCCCAAGATCTTGACCCAGACGGTCGGCGACAGGATCACCAGGCCCACCGAAGAGACCAGACCGGCAATCCCGCCCCAGAGCGCACCGCGCGTGGTCAAACCCTTCCAGTACATCGACAGAATCAGCACAGGGAAGTTGACCGACGAGGCAACACCAAAGGCGAGCGCAACGAGGAACAGCACATTCTGATCCTTGAAGGCGATGCCAAGCAGGATGGCAGTCAGCCCCAAGCCCACCGATGCGTAACGGGTGACTTTCATTT
>JAKLLI010000316.1 GCA_023150195.1 Azonexus sp. | reverse complement strand
CCAGATCGGCGGTGAAGGTCACCACTTCGCACTGATAGGTGTCTTGCAGCCACTTGAGGATTACCGAGGTATCGAGACCACCGGAGTAGGCCAGCACCACTTTTTTGACGTCGCTCATCACACAGTTCCTTATTTCGTCTCAAGCCTGCCCAGGAGCAGGTATTCCATTAATGCTTTCTGTACATGCAGGCGGTTCTCCGCCTCGTCCCAGACCACCGACTGTGGCCCATCAATCACTTCGGCCGTCACTTCCTCGCCACGATGGGCTGGCAGGCAGTGCATGAACACGGCTTCCGGATGCGCCACACGCATCATGTCGCCATCCACGCACCAATCGGCAAAAGCCTTGATGCGGGCTTCGTTTTCCGCCTCGAAACCCATCGAGGTCCACACATCGGTGGTGACCAGATCCGCGCCGCGACAGGCATCCATGGGATCGGCGAAAACCGCGTAATGTGCAGGGTCGACCCCGGCAATCAGTTCGGGGTTCAATTCATATCCAGGTGGCGTCGACACATGAACCTTGAAATCCAGTACCTGCGCTGCCTGTAGCCAGGTGTTGCACATGTTATTGGCGTCACCCACCCAAGCCACCGTTTTGCCCTGAATGCAGCCGCGATGCTCGATGTAGGTGAAGATGTCCGCCAGAATCTGGCAGGGATGATATTCGTTGGTCAGCCCGTTGATCACCGGCACGCGGGAGTTGGCGGCGAAGCGCTCGATGATGTCCTGTTCGAAGGTACGGATCATTACCAGATCGCTCATGCGGGAAATCACCTGCGCCGCATCCTCCACCGGCTCACCACGCCCCAGTTGCGAATCCCGGGTGTTGAGATAGATCGCCGAGCCCCCCAGCTGATGCATGCCAGCCTCAAAGGACAGGCGGGTGCGGGTGCTGGCCTTCTCGAAAATCATGACCAAGGTGCGATCGGTCAGCGGCCAATACTGCTGGTAGGACTTGAACTGGTTCTTGATCCAGCGCGAACGGTCAAAGAGGTACTGATGCTCTTCGCGAGAGAAATCCTTGAACTGCAGGAAATGTCGAATGCTCATCATGAATTCGCCAGGAAAGCCTTGATCAGCGGCGCGACGCGGTCAACCAGTTCCCGGGCCTCATTTTCGCTGAAGTTCAGCGGCGGCAGCAGGCGCACCACCTTGTCACCCGTGACATTGATCAACACACCGGCCGCCAGGGCCTGCGTCACCAGCTCGCCGCAAGGGCGATCCAGTTCCATGCCGATCATCAAGCCGCGGCCCCGAATTTCGACCACACCGGAGACACCCGCCAGTGCCTGTGCGAACAACTGGCGGATCAATTCGCCAATGCGTGCCGCATTGCCGAGCAAATCCTCGTCTTCGATGCATTGGATCGTGGTCAGCGCCGCCGTGCACGCCAACGGGTTGCCGCCAAAGGTCGAGCCGTGATTGCCGGGGCCAAAGAGACCCGCCGCCTTGCCACCCGCCATACAGGCGCCAATCGGCACCCCGGACCCCAGGCCCTTGGCCAAAGTGGCGATATCGGGCTGCGCACCAACCTGCTGATAACCGAACCAGGTGCCGGTACGTCCCATGCCGCACTGCACCTCGTCGCAGATCATCAACCAGCCATGCGCGTCGCAGCAGTCGCGAACGCCTTGATAGTAAGCCGGATCGGCGAGATAAATTCCGCCCTCGCCCTGAATGATTTCCAGCATGACAGCAACGATGTTCTTGTTGTGCTCAGCCACCGCACGAACGGCATCCAGATCGCCATACGGCACGCGCACAAAGCCAGCGACCAGCGGCTCAAAGCCTGCCTGCGCCTTGCGGTTACCGGTCGCCGAGAGCGTTGCCATGGTCCGGCCGTGAAAGGCCTTTTCCATCACGATGATGGTTGGCGTCTCGATCCCTTTTTTGTGGCCGTAGTAGCGGGCCAGCTTGATCGCGGCTTCATTGGCCTCACAACCCGAATTGCAGAAAAAGACTTCCTGCATCCCTGAGCGCGCACACAGGTGATCGGCCAGCGCTTCCTGCCCGGCCATGCCATAGAGATTTGAGGTATGCAGCATCTGGCCGGCTTGGGCGGCAATCGCCGCAACCAGTCTGGGATGCGCATGACCCAGCGTATTGACGGCGATACCCGAGAGGGCATCCAGATATTCACGACCTTCGGTATCGGTAATCCGGCTCCCCTTGCCATGACTGAACGTCACCGGCAAACGGGCATAGGTATTCATGACATGCGACATGAGGCAACCCCCATAAAACAAAAACGGCGGCCATTGCCGCCGGAACGACCACCAACTAACAGCAAATTCCCTTGCAGAAAGTGGCAGAAAGCGGAATGTTAAGTGAAAACAAGCGCCTTGTATAGAATCCGCCGCCGCATACGCATGATGCACCCAACGAAGCACAGCACTGTCCAACAGGCTCGCCATTGCGGTAAGACCACTTGCTTCTGCTAGAATGCGCTGACCCGCAAGGCCGCATCGCCCACAAACGCAGAGCACAACAATGACAACTCAAGAATCGACCACATTCATCATTGTCGGCGTCACCAAACAAGGCAAGAAATTTCGTCCCAGCGACTGGGCAGAGCGCCTGTGCGGCGTCATGTCGGCCTTTGGTGCCGAGCGCAAGATGAAATATTCCCCCTTTGTCGGCCCCGGCGACTACCTGGGCGACAAAGCCGTATTTGTTGACGGCCGGCTTTCCGAAGTGGAACCCATGGCCTACCGCTTCATGCTCAACTTTGCACAAGACAACGATCTGCAGATCATCGATGGCGTTTGCTCCCTCGACGGAAAGCCCTGAACACGCACACTTTCCGAT
>JAKLLI010000315.1 GCA_023150195.1 Azonexus sp. | reverse complement strand
GCATCGGCTGGCTGGGGTTTTTGAGCAGCCTGTTAGTGTTTTGCAGCGGCTGCAGCGGCTGCAGCGGATTTCGCTTCGCCACTCTTGTCGGTTGGTGTGTCTGCCGCCTCTTCGGCAACAGCGTCGGTGGTTTTTTTCTTTTTGGTGCGGCTTGTGCTTGGTGGCTCAGGCGGTGGCAGTTGCGGTGCGATGGTCTCGATCTGGTTGCTGCGCATGTATTCGTCCATGTCGCGCCAACCGGTGTAAATGCTGGCTTTGGGCAGCCAGCCGTAGATCGAGTAGCAATCCTCGATGGCGCGACCAGAGTGGCGGCAGGCGCTGCCAACCGCTTTCCCTTCGGCATCCAGCCTGGCTTCCTTGACTGCGGGATTTTCGAGCCCGAGTTTGCCTGCGACCTGATCGCAGCCGGGAAGAAAAAGGCTCACAGCGATAAACGTGAAAGCAAGTTTGTTCATGTCTCAATTCTCGCATATTTGAGAAAAATGTGCAGGACTGCAATTTACATTTGGCCCTGAGTCGACACGATATAATGCGCGCTTCAATTTTTCTGGGGTGTTCCATGCAGCAAATTTGCCGTCCAGTGGTGTTGGCGATCAGCCTTGCCCTCTCCGGTTCCGCGTTCGCCGCAAAGGCCGCCAAGCCGGTTGCCCAGCAGGCCAATGTCAACGAAATCACTTTGGCGCATAACCTGCCTCCCGCCTATGAGGCAGCACTGCAATCGCTGGCTGACCGTTATCACGCGGCCAAGGGGAAAACCGTGAAACTTGTTCGGCTGGAAAAGGATGATCGGCCGGCGACCCTGAATCTCGTTACCCGTTACGATGCGGATGAAATCCTCAGTCAGGCGCGCAGTTTTGTGCCGCTCTACCAAATGATGAGCAAGGCCGGCGAGCCACTGAAGGTTGGTGTGTCGAACGATTTGAAAGCGGGGGTGGTCGATAGCCGTGGCCGCCTGGTGGCCTTGCCGCTGATCTATTCGACGCCGGTCATGTTCTATAACCGAAATGCCTTCCGCAAGGCCGGGCTGGATCCTCAGCATCCGCCGGCAACCTGGTTCGAAATGCAAGGCATGCTCGATAAATTGCAGTCTGCCGGTTACGCCTGCCCTTACACCACCTCATGGCCGGTGTGGGTGCACGTGGACAACGTCAGCGCGATTTCCGGTGTGCCGGCGGCTGACGCCAAGGGCGGACTGGATTTCAACGCCCTGCCGCAGGTCAAGCATGTGGCGATGATGTCGACCTGGACCAAGGCGCAGTATTTCAAGTTGTACGGTCGACGTAACGAAGCGAGCAAAAAATTCCGTGAGGGCGAGTGCGCCATGATTTCGACGGATTCTCGTGAATACGTGGATTTCATGGATGCCAAGGGCGTCGAATTGGGCGTCGCGCCCTTGCCATATCACGATGACGTCTATGGCGGACGTCGCGGTTCGCTCGCCGATGGTCCGTCCATTTGGGTGGGTGCCGGCAAGTCAGCGGCCGAGTACAAGGCGGCTGCGGCCTTTGTCTCTTATATTCTGTCGCCGGAAATCCAGATTGAGATCGTGCGCATCTACGGGGGGCTGCCGCTTACCGATGCGGCGCGGGCGGCGGCGCGTTCCGGCTTGCTGAAAGATGGCCAGGAAGCCCTGGATGCGGCGTACAAATCCTTGCAAGGGAACGGCAGCCATCCGGCCTTGCGCGTGGCGAATGTCGACCGGGTCCGCCTGATTGCCGATGAAGAACTGGAGGCCGTCTGGCAGGATGCGAAGCCGGCCAAGGCCGGGCTGGATACGGCTGTTTCGCGCGGTAATGCTGTCCTGGCGGCCAAGCCCGTGCTGAAAAAGTCACAACCCTTCTGATGCCGGTCTCGCCGCTGCCGCGCTGGATTGCCCACCGCGGCGGCGGGCGGCATGCGCCGGAAAATACGCTGGCCGGCATCCGGCTGGCGGCCCGCCTGGGTTATCGGGCGGTGGAATTTGACGTGATGTTGTCCGGTAGCGGGACGCCGATCCTGATGCATGACGAAACCCTGTCGCGGACAACGAACGGCTGTGGTCGGGTGGCCGACCTGCCGGATGCGGCCCTGTTTGCACTCGATGCCGGCCAGGGTGAGCGGATTCCTCGGCTGGACGCGGCCTTGCTGCTGTGTCGCGAACTGGGGCTGATGGTGAATCTCGAAATCAAGCCGGCGACCGGCCAGGATCTGGCCACGGCGAGCGCTGCCTTGCAGGTTCTTTCTGCCGTCTGGCCAGAGACGCTGCCCCCGGTTTGGGTGTCATCGTTTTCCTTGCCTGCCATGCGCCTGGTGGCCGACATGGAACCGACACGGCCGCGTGCTCTCCTGTTTGAGGTTGTGCCTGCCGATTGGCCGGGTGTGTTCAGCGAGATTGGCGCACTGAGCCTGCATTGCAACGCGCAGGCGGTCGACGCCGATCTGTTGGCAAAAACCCGGGCGATGGGCGTGCCGCTACGGTGCTACACGGTCAACTCGCCGGCGCAGGCCAAAACGCTTTTTGCCCAGGGGGTGAGCAGCGTGTTTACGGATGCGCTGGTCGAGTTTTCGGCGGAGGCAGGCGCCTGAGCCTGAGGCGGCTCACGCCGGAAACGCCTGCTTACAAAGCCTTGCAATCCCTGACGCTGACTTCGTGTTCAATGAGCCCGTCGAATTCACATCACAGAGGAGCGCAAAATGAAGGTGTTTAACAGGTTACCCAAAAACACCGTGATGCCTTCGGCTATTCATTGCTGACGATGCAAAAATTTCTGCCACATTCCCTTTGCAGGCCTTCGAAACTGGATTTCAGCCGGTTTCTTGGCCTCTTTGGGGTTTGCTGCCC
>JAKLLI010000314.1 GCA_023150195.1 Azonexus sp. | reverse complement strand
TGGGGATCGCCTGGTCGGCGCGATGCAGGACATCACGACCTATCAGCAGATTGAATCCCGGATGCAGTTGCTCGCCAGCGCTTTCCATTACAGCGGCGAAGCGATTCTGGTCAGTGACCGGCAGAACCGCATCATCATGGTCAATCCCGCCTTCACCCGCCTGACCGGTTATTTACCCGAAGATGTGATTGGGCGTAATCCGCGCTTGTTGTCGGCCGGGCGGAGTTCTCCCCAGGAATATGCCGAGATGTGGGATTCGATTCGCAGTCGGGGCTTCTGGCAGGGCGAAATCTGGGATCGGCGCAAGGATGGCGGCATCTATCCGAAATGGATGTCGATTTCCGTGGTGCCGGATGGCGAGGGCGGGGTACGGCACTATGTGGCGCATTTCACCGATATTTCCGTGGAACGGGGCGCCGAGGCGCGTCTGCATCATCTGGCGCATCACGACGAACTGACGGGCCTGCTCAATCGCTTCAGCCTCAAGGCCCGCATCGATCAGGTGCTGGCGGCGGCGCGGCGGACCATGACCCGTTTTGCCGTGCTCTTCATTGACCTGGATCGTTTCAAGGTCATCAACGACACTCTGGGCCACCACATTGGCGATGCCCTGTTGATCGAAGTGGCCCGCCGGCTGCGCGCCGTGGTGCGCGACAGCGATGTGGTGGCGCGGATCGGCGGTGACGAGTTCGTGCTGATTCTCTCGTCCATCGAAAATAGCGGGGGTGTCGCGCTGGTGGCGGAAAAGTTGGTCTACGCCATTGGCGAACCTTGTCTGGTCGAAGGGCATGAGATCTATACCACCCCCTCCATCGGTATCGCGATCTATCCGTCCGATGGCATGGACAGTGAAACGCTCATGAAAAATGCCGACGCGGCGATGTATTACGCCAAGAGCGCGGGGCGCAACAACTTCCAGTTTTTCGATACCCGCATGAACGAAGTCGCGCTGGATCGCCTGCATACCGAGCACGGGCTACGGCAGGCGCTGGCGCGCGATGAATTCCGTTTGCACTTCCAGCCCATTCTCGATGTGGCCACTGGGCGCGTGCGCACCATCGAGGCCCTGATTCGCTGGGAGCATCCAGAAAAGGGCTGGCTGGCGCCGGATCGTTTCATCAGCGTGGCGGAAGAGAGCGGCCTGATTCAGCCGATCGGTGACTGGGTATTCTGGACAGCCTGCCGCCTGCTTGCGGAAATTCGGGCGGCGGGGATTGCCGATGTGCGTATGGGGATCAATATTTCAGCGATCCAGATGCGCAATGGCAATTTGCCGGTGCTCACCCGCGGTGCGCTGGATGCTTACGGTTTTGAGGCCTCCGGGCTGGTGTTTGAAATCACGGAGTCCGTCGCCATGCAGCAGCCGGACGAAACGGTGGCGATTCTCGATCGCTTGCACGGCATGGGCGTCAAACTGGCGCTGGATGATTTCGGTACCGGCTATTCGTCACTCAGCTATCTGAGGATGTTCCCGCTGGATGAACTCAAGGTCGACCGTTCCTTTGTGAACGAAATCGGCGAGAACGCCGATGGTCAGGCAATTTGCGAAGCTACCATCAGTCTGGCGCATGCCCTCGGACTGCGCTTGGTGGCTGAAGGGGTTGAAACCGAAGCGCAATATGCTTTTCTGAAGGAAAAGGGCTGCCAGATGGTGCAGGGCTACCTGTTCAGCCGTCCATTGCCCTTCGAGCAAGTGCTCGACTTCATTCGTCAGCACAATCCCTGAGTTTAAAAAAACGCTTGCCAAACCCGAGGCAAGTTTTCTATGATTAAAACGAACGTATGAATTATAACAACAAGGAGACCCATCATGGCTGATCCCCATCCCCAAGCCGATACCCGCGAGCGCATTCTCGATGCGGGCGAGCGCCTGTTCATGGCGCACGGCTACGAAGGCACGTCCATGCGCCAGATCACCAGCGAGGCCGCCGTGAATCTGGCGGCGGTCAATTACCACTTTGGCTCCAAGGAGTCGCTGATGCAGGAGGTCTTTCGCCGGCGGCTCGATGGCCTGAACGACGAGCGGATGGCGGTACTCGATCGCCTCGAAGCCGAGGCCGGTGATCAGGCGGTCAAGCCGTCGCTGATCGTCGATGCCTTTTTTGGCACCCTGCTACGCATGGCCGATGATGAGTCGCGGGGCGGCATGACCTTCCTGCGTTTGCTCGGACGGACCTTGACCGAGCCCTCCGAATTCATCCGCGCCTTTCTGGCGCATGAATACAAGACGGTGATGGATCGTTACAAGGAAGCCTTGTTCCGGGCGCTGCCCGAGGTGCCCAAGGCGGAGATTGTCTGGCGTTTTCATTTCATGCTGGGGGCGACGTCCTATGCCATTGCCGGCACCGATGCCCTGCGTCTGGTGACCGACTGGCAGATCGAAGCCGAGGATTCGACGGATCGCCTTGACCGGCTCGTCCCGCGCCTGATGCCTTTCCTGCTCGGCGGTTTGCGCGCGCCTTTGCCCAATTTCGAGTAAGACCGGCGGTCGACCGGGTGACATCGACCAAAACAAAAAAACAGACCTAAAAGGAGACTTTCATGACGACTTTGATGACGTCGCTCGCCCTCTTTGCCGGGGTGGTACTGACCGTGCTGCTCGTGCCACCGCTCAGGCGGGCGGTCCTGACCCGCGCGGTTTTCAGCACCTATCGCAAGGTCTTGCCCCAGATGTCCAACACCGAGCGCGATGCGCTCGAAGCCGGCACGGTCTGGTGGGAGGGCGAATTATTCCGCGGGGCACCGGACTGGCAAAAGCTGCACGCCTACCCGGTGCCCAAGCTCACCGCTGAAGAGCAAGCTTTTCTCGATCAGGAATGCGAAGAAGCCTGCCGG
>JAKLLI010000313.1 GCA_023150195.1 Azonexus sp. | reverse complement strand
CCTGGCCTTGGCGACGAATTTTTCATGCGTGAAGCCATTTCGCTGGCACGAGGCGCTGAATGCCTGGGTGAAGTCCCGGTAGGCGCCGTGGTAGTACTTGATGGCCTGATTGTTGGCCGCGGTTTCAATTCCCCCATCGGCGACCACGACCCCACGGCCCATGCCGAAATTGCCGCCCTGCGCGATGCGGCAAGAACCTTGGGCAACTACCGTCTGCCGGGCTGCGAGTTGTTTGTCACGCTGGAGCCGTGCGCGATGTGTGCTGGCGCCATCATGCATGCGCGCATTAGCCGCGTGGTTTATGGCGCCCGAGATCCAAAAACCGGTGTACATGGCAGCGTGGTCGATTTGTTTGGTGTCGAAAGACTGAATCACCACGCGCAGGTCGAAGGCGGCGTGCTGGCTGAGGAATGCAGCCGCCTGCTATCCGAATTTTTCGCCAGCCGACGCAGGAAATTGCCATGAGAATCGATATTTCGGTGGCTGCCCAGACGCTGTGGCTGATCGACGATACCGGGCGGATTTTGCGCGAATATGCCGTGTCGACCGCAAAAGCTGGGGTTGGCGAAGTGTCGGGCAGTTATCAGACGCCGCGCGGCAGCCATCGCATTCGCGCCAAGATTGGTGCTGGTGCGCCGGCAAATGCCGTCTTCGTCCGCCGTCGCCCCACGGGTGAAATCTGGACCCCCGAGTTGGCTGAAAGCTTTCCTGGCCGCGACTGGATTCTTACCCGCATTCTCTGGCTTTGCGGCTGCGAACCGGGAAAAAATCGCCATGGCTGCGTGGATACTATGCGCCGTTTCGTGTACATCCACGGTTCGCCGGATAGCGCCGCCATGGGCACACCGGGCTCGCATGGTTGCGTGCGCATGCACAATCCGGACATCATGGAACTCTTCGATCTGGTGCCTTGCTACACCGCGGTCGACATCCGCGAAGACTGAATTTTCAGGTGCTCAGCGTCACCGCGCCGCACGGACCTTCGGCGTTGAAACTGCGTTCTTCCAGCCAAAACCCGCCAGCTGTCGTCTGTCGCAACACAGTAGACGCCCGCGTGCCATAGCCTTCGGTCCGCACAAAGATGGCTGACAGCACGCGCTCCCATTCGAGCGAAACACCGGTGGCCGGCAGTTCGTGATCCGGCGCAAGATGGCTGTCGGCTAACAGCTGAAAACACGCCTCGGTGGCAGGAAGTTCGGCCAAGGCCTGAGCAAAAGCTCCACGCAGCTTGACGAGTTTGGGCCAGGGCGTATCGAGGCGGTGATTGGACAAGCCATAAATGCCGGGTGCCAGCTTGCGCTGCCGTTCGCCACGATTGCTGCAATACACCAGATGCTGTCCATCCCCCAGCAAGAGGTTGAAACCGGCGTAATCCGCATCCCGGATGGTGTCGGCAAATTCACTGGCCGATTGGTTGCCGCGCAAATAACTGGCGGTCAACGCGCCGCGGGAGCAGTTTCCGGTGGGCAGGCCAGGCTCCCGAACGTTGGTGACGGCAGCAAAGCGCCCGTGACGGCTGACGCCCAGCCAGGTGCCCCCGGCCTGAAGATCGCGCCCGCCAGCAATCTCGGGGGCATCGTCCCACCAGGCCGCGGCGGCGGTGGGACGGTCGTAAAACTCATCGCGGTTGGCTGCCAGTACCAGTGGAAAATCCGGATGGACCTGCCAGGCCACCGCGATCAGGCACATTATTGAAGCTCAGGCCGGGTTGACCGCAACGGCCGACAACGGCACGCCATCGCGAGACCCCAGATGCAGGGTGTCGGCATGATTCGATTGCACCACAGCCAGCCCCACATAGCCGCCCGCCGGCGCCGGCGCCGCGGTCATGACCTTGCCACAGGCCTGTTCCAGATTATCCGGTGAGTAAATTTCATCGCCCGCCTTGAGCGCCACGCTGCTGCCAATCCGGAACAGATGCCGCTTGACCTTGCCCAGATACTGCGTGCGCGCCACGATTTCCTGACCCGGGTAACAGCCTTTGTGAAAGCTGACGCCACCGATCTTTTCGAAATCGGCCATTTGCGGCACGAATTCTTCCTTGGTCGCCAGCGTCACCAGCGGGAAAGCCGCTTGCACATCCAGCCAGCGCCATACCGGAACACCGGCTGGACGCGCCTTGACAGAAAGTTGCTGCCACAAGGCCGGCGCAGCGGATTCCGGCGTACTGACGATTAAGCGCTGGGCATCCAGACGCAGGACGCGGGTCGCGCCCATCACGGAAAAGCTCATGGGCGCCTCGGGGCAGGGCAGTCCGGCAGCCTGCAACGCCTCTACGGCCTGTGCACCGGCGACACCCAACAGGACTTCATCAGTGGCTACGGTCAACGTCACCTTGGCGCGCAAAATGAACATCTGCAGGCGCTTTTTGGCCCCTTCGAGCAAATCGGCCGCCAGCAGCAAACGATAGCCTTCGTTTGTCCGCTGTACGACAAAACTGGCTTGCATGCGTCCCTTGGCGGTGCACCAGCCGGCATGCTGCATTGTGCCCTCCGCCAGATGATTAACGTCACTGGTGAATTGGCTGTGGAGGAAACTGCGGGCATCTTCGCCGCTGGCTTCGAGGGTGGCCAGATGGGTCAGCGGTACCAGGACGGTGCGTTCCGTGGCGGCGTTGAGTTCGCCAGCCGCGTCGCCAAAGTCCAGAACATCGGAAACTTCAGGGTCGAAACGGCCTTCGGCCGACTCGAGAAAACTGCGCCAGGTGGGGGTCATGGGGGCTCCTTGGGGTTTGGGCTATTATATCGCCCGTTTCATGCTGCTCGTTTCACACGGGCAAGACCCGTCCGACGTCTACGAGTTCCCATGCGCTTTTTTGTCCGTTTTGTGCTGCTG
>JAKLLI010000312.1 GCA_023150195.1 Azonexus sp. | reverse complement strand
CCAAGCCGGAAAGCAGGATCAGGGCGGCCCAGTTGCCGGCACGGGCAGGATCGAATTGCAGCAAGGGCGCCAAATCCGGGTGCATCGCTGCCCGCGCAAACACATCACCGAAGCCGTCGTAGCGCCAATAGGTCACGAAGATCCCGACGGCGACAAAGGCCAGGAGCTTGACCACGGACTCGAAGGCAATGGCCAGCACCATGCCCTCGTGGCGCTCTGTTGCATCGAGGTGGCGTGTGCCGAACAGGATGGTAAATACAGCAAGCGCAAGCGCAATCAGCAAGGTGGAATCCACCCCCAACAAGGCAGAAGAACGGCCGGACTGTTCGAACAAGACGGCCAGCGCCGCAGCCACTGCCTTTAGCTGCAGGGCAATATAGGGCAGGATGCCAATCACGGCGATGACTGTCACCCAACCGGCCAGCAGCTGACTTTTGCCATATCGCGCGGCAATAAAATCGGCGATCGAGGTAATGCGCTGCGATTTGGCAATGCGGATCATTTTGACCAGCACCCCGACGCACAACAGCATCAGGGTTGGACCCAAATAAATGGTCAGGAAAGACAGGCCGCCGGACGTTGCCCGCCCAACGCTGCCAAAAAATGTCCAGGAAGTGCAGTAGACCGCCAGCGACAAGGCAAACACATTGGCTGAAATGACGGACCGGCCAGCATCAGCCCGCGCATCGCCGTAGCGCGCCACGGCAAATAGCATGGCGATATACGCCGCAGAAATCAGAAAAACCAACCAGCCGGAGATCACCCTTGCCCCCGCTCCGTCACGATCGCCGCCAGTCCGATCAAAACGGCCCAGACACCAAACAGGTAGACAAAGCCCCCTGGCAAGCCGCCCAGCCAACCTCCAACCAGGCCCAATAGGGGAAAGGTCAGTAGCGGCAGGCCAATCAGTGCGATGGCTGTCAGTTGTTGCCGGGTTGGACTACGTCTTTTCACGGGACGCTCCGCAAAATAAAAACGGCCGGCACGCCAAGCGCACCAGCCGTTGTTGGCATGCAGTCAGAAGACCACACGTAGGCCACCTCTTGGGGTGACCCTTGTCCCCTCCTCTTTACCGGAAGACTTCTTGAGTCATGCCGATACGAGCCTTGAGTCTGGCATGTGCCAGAAAATCGGGCCCTGCCTCGCGACAGAACCCGATTTGCGAAGCTTAGCCCTTGAGCTGCTCCAGAATTGCCGGGTTTTCCAGCGTGGAGGTGTCTTGGGTGAGCTCTTCGCCCTTGGCCAGGCCACGCAGCAGACGACGCATGATCTTGCCCGAACGGGTCTTCGGCAGGTTGTCACCGAAACGGATGTCCTTCGGCTTGGCGATCGGACCAATTTCCTTACCCACCCAGTCAGACAGTTCCTTGACCATCTTCTTGGTCGCTTCCGGATCGGTCGGACGGGCGCCCTTCAAGACCACAAAGGCAACGATCGCTTCACCGGTCAGGTCATCCGGACGGCCAACAACAGCGGCTTCGGCAACCAGCGGGTTAGCAACCAACGCGGATTCGATTTCCATCGTGCCCATGCGGTGACCGGAAACGTTCAGCACGTCATCGATACGGCCGGTAATGGTGAAGTAACCATTTTCAGCATCACGAATGGCGCCATCGCCAGCCAGATAGAGCTTGCCCTGGAAGTCAGCCGGGAAGTAAGACTTCACGAAACGCTCCGGATCGCCCCAGATGGTGCGAATCATGGACGGCCACGGCTTCTTGCAAACCAGAATACCGCCCTGGCCCCACGGCAGTTCGGCACCGGTTTCATCCACCACGGCGAACTGGATACCCGGGAACGGCAGGGTGCAGGAACCCGGTACCAGCGGCGTTGCGCCCGGCATCGGAGTGATCATGTGACCACCGGTTTCGGTTTGCCAGAAGGTATCGACGATCGGGCAACGATTGCCGCCAACGTTCTGGTAATACCATTCCCAGGCAGCCGGATTGATCGGCTCGCCGACGGAACCCAGGATGCGCAGGGAAGACAGATCGTAGCTCTTCGGATGCACGGCTTCGTTGGTATCGGAGGCCTTGATCAGAGAACGAATCGCGGTCGGGGCAGTGTAGAAGATGGAAACCTTGTGATCCTGAATCATCTTCCAGAAGCGGCCAGCGTCCGGATAGGTCGGCACGCCTTCGAAAACCACTTCGGTCGCACCGCAGGCCAGCGGGCCGTAGGTGATGTAGGTGTGGCCCGTTACCCAGCCGATATCGGCCGTACACCAGAAGGTATCGTTGTCCTTGATATCGAAGGTGTACTTCATCGTCAGCATGGCATGCAGCAGATAGCCGCCGGTGGAATGCTGAACGCCCTTCGGCTTGCCGGTGGAACCCGAGGTATAAAGAATGAACAGCGGATGTTCTGCATCCACCCATTCCGGTTCGCAGGTCTCGGCTTGATTGGCCAGACCTTCGTGCAGCCACTCGTCACGGCCAGCGGTCATGGCCACATCCTGGCCGGTACGCTTGAACACGATCACGCCCTTGAGCGTATCGCAGCCACCCATGGCCAGGGCTTCGTCGGCGATGTTCTTCAGCGGCAATGCCTTGCCACCGCGGAACTGGCCATCGGAGGTAATCAGCAGCACTGCGCCGGCATCGATGATGCGGTCACGCAGGGCCTGAGCGGAGAAGCCGCCGAACACGATGGAGTGAGTGGCGCCGATACGGGCACAAGCCTGCATGGCCACGATGCCTTCGATCGTCATCGGCAGATAGATAACGACGCGATCGCCCTTCTGCACGCCCTTGGCGCGCAGAAGGTTGGCCATCTTGCAAACGCGGGTCAGCAGGTCCTTGTAGGTCACCTTGGTGACTTCGCCGTTATCGGCTTCAAAAATCAAGG
>JAKLLI010000311.1 GCA_023150195.1 Azonexus sp. | reverse complement strand
CGCCATAAGACTCCCTCTAACTAGTTGTTTCCTGCACTTCACACTATGAAAACGGATTATGTCTTTGCTTTGTTCCGTTCACCAAAACGCTGTTCGAGCCCCGTTAGCGGCAAGCTCAAACCCAATTCACGATCCATTTCCTTCAACAGTGGCCATAGTTCGCACAGCAGACTTTCCAGATGCGGTTTGACGGCATCCGGTCGCTTGGCAGCCAGCAATTGCAAGGCATGCTGCACCCCGATCGGGCGTACTGCGCCAGCCACACCGCCCGAGTCCAGTCGATTTCCACCGGCCCGCATGGCCGCCTGCATGCGCTCAACCGCAAGCGCAAGCAGCCCCCCGGGGCTGGTAACGGTATCGCGTGGGACGCTGGCCAAGCCGATGCTGACGGTCAGCGAAAGCGGACGTCCCTTCGCCGTCAGATGCGAGACCTCCACCGCCTGCCGAACCCGTTCGGCAAAGCTCGTAAAATATTCTGGCGCTGTTCCTGGCGACAGAACCGCAAACTGACCCGGCGCATAGTGACCCAGACTATCTTCCTTGCGCATCTTCGCGGCCAGCATCTTGGCAAAGCGGTTACCCACATCTTCTGCCAGCGTTGGACCCAGCATTTGCTCCATCAGGTCGAAACCATCAAACCCGAAAACCATCAGGCTGACATCGCCCCCATGCCGCGAGACATGGGACAGGGCCTGCATGGTCTGCAACTCGATGTACTTGCGCGTAAACAACTCACTGGCCGGATCCACGACCATCTGCTTGCGTCCCTCATCAAGGTCCACCTGAGCCTTGGCGAGGGCCAGCAGATTGTTCAGGCGCGCCAGAATTTCATTACCGCCGCACCCTTTGGCGATGAAATCCGAAGCGCCCAAGCTGCGCGCCTTGGTGCGCTCGTCTTCAGACTCTTCACCTGTCACCAAAATGAAGGGCAGCGCTTGCAGACGCCGGAGCTTCGATGAACGTAACCGCGCCAGCAACTGGTAGCCGTCAAGCTTGGGCATGCTCAAATCGGAAATAACGGCCTGAATGGACTGATCTAGTACCAAAGTTTGCCAGGCAGATTCACCATCCGCCTCTTCGCGTACCTCATAATGCCCCTGAACATGCTGGATCAGACTTCGACGAACCAATTTGGAATCGTCCACAACCAGAATACGCGGCAGGCCCGCCAAATCACTCACCTGCAATCTCCACGACCACGCGTCCCTTGGCTCGCCCGGCCAGAAAATCGGCAAATGCTGCTGGCAATTCATCAAAGCCAATCTTGCGCGTCATCGCCGCCAGATGCTGCGGCATCAAATCTCCTGCGAGGCGCTCCCAGACACCATGCCGGTATGGCGCGCCGATGTAGCCTGAATCGATCCCCAACAAAGACACACCGCGCAGGATAAAGGGCGCAACGGTGGTATTGACCGCCATGCCGGCGGCCAGACCAATCGAGGCAATGGTGCCCCCCTGCAGCATGCCACTGGCTAGCCAGGCCAGATATTGCCCGCCAAGGTTGTCGACCGCGCCAGCCCACTGCCCGCGCTCGAGCGGACGAAAACGGCTGAGATCGAGCGCATCGCGCAAAAGAATCTCTTGGGCACCCAGCGACTTCAGATAAACCGCCTCATCCGCTTTCCCGGTCAGCGCTGTCACGGTATATCCCCGCGCGGAGAGCATATCCACCGCGAGACTACCGACGCCACCGGTTGCGCCGGTAACGATCACCGGCCCTTTCTCGGGTCGCAAGCCATTTTCTTCCATGCGGACCACGCCCAAGGCTGCGGTGAATCCGGCGGTTCCCAACGCCATGGCACTGAAGAGAGACAGGCCGGCAGGCAGCGGCACCACCCAATCCCCCGGTACACGTGCATACTCGGCGTAGCCGCCATGATGGGCCACCCCGATGTCAAAACTGGTCGCAATTACCGGCATGCCTCGCGTAAAACGCGGATCCGCGCTCTCCACCACGACACCCGACAAGTCGATACCCCCAACGCAGGGAAAGCGGCGAATGATCTTGCCGGCGCCAGTGGCCGCCAAGGCATCCTTATAGTTTATGCTGGAGTAGGCCACCTTGATCAGCACATCACCCGCATCGAAGTCCGCCGCCGGCAAACTGGCGAAACGGTGCGAAACGACGCCGCTGCTCTCTTCGATCAGCAGGGCTTTAAATGACTGCATTCGTGTTGTCTCCTCACGTCTTTCGCCAAATTGTATTCATAATTACGGATTATGAACATACTTCCGACACAGGATAAATTCCGGGATATGGCTTTACAGCCTAGGCTTTTTCCAATACATTGCGACGCTATGCATTTTTCTCCAACCCAACTCATTTCGGCACTTTTTCTGGCATGTGCAGTGCTGGGAAATGCAGTCGCTGAAGAGGCGCCCAAAAAGCCGACGAGCCAGCCTTCACTGCTCGAACGCTACACCAGCGCCACGCAAGACGTTATTCTTGAAGGGTTGCGACTGGTTGGCGTGCGCTATCAATTGGGCGGCACCAGCGAAAACGGTCTGGACTGCAGCGGCTTCGTTCAAAAGGTTTTCCAGAACAGCATCGGCGCCTATCTGCCGCGGACTGCACGGGAACAAAGTGAAGTCGGCACTCAGGTCGACATCAACCAGCTTAAGGCAGGCGACCTCGTGTTCTTCAACACCATGCGTCGCACCTTCTCTCACGTTGGCATCTATCTGGGTGACAACCATTTCCTGCACGCCCCACGCTCGGGTGCCGAAGTGCGCGTGGAAAGCATGGACAACTCTTACTGGATGTCCCGTTACAACGGCGCACGTCGCATCATCGACGGCGAATAAGACCGAGGCTCAGGCCCCGCAGCTTCGCGCTGCATTTTTTTGACAAACAAACAATAACAAATCTCATTTACTGAGATATGATTACTGTCAAGAATA
>JAKLLI010000310.1:2911-4595 GCA_023150195.1 Azonexus sp. | reverse complement strand
CGCTGCCCTGTTTGCCATCGCCATCCTGCATACCTTTTCGACCAAACTGTTTGCCCATCTGGCCCACATTCAGCCGCGCCATGCGGGACTCTGGCATTTGCTCGGCGAGGTCGAGGCCGTGTTCGGTTTCTGGGCCTTTGTGCTGGTGGGCATCATGGCCTGGCTGTGGGGGACCCATGCTGCGGTCGACTATCTGGAAAGCCTGAATTTCGCTGAACCGCTGTTTGTTTTTGCCATCATGGTGATCGCGGCCAGCCGTCCCATCCTGAATGGGGTGATTGCGCTGGTCAGCATGCTCAGCCGTTCGCTGCCGATGAATCCTGCCGTGGTCATGTATTTTCTGGCACTGGCCGGCGTGCCCTTGTTGGGCTCATTCATCACCGAGCCGGCGGCGATGACGCTGGCCGCGCTGCTGCTGCGCGAGCGATTTTTTCAGTTCGAACTCTCGGATCGCCTGAAATACGCCACCCTCGGCCTGCTGTTCGTGAATGTCTCCATCGGCGGTACCTTGTCCAATTTTGCCGCGCCCCCCGTGCTGATGGTCGCTGGCAAATGGGGCTGGGATTCCTGGTTCATGTTTTCCCATTTCGGCTGGAAGTCCGCACTGGCGGCGGCACTGAGTACGCTGGCGGTCACCTTGATCTTCCGTCAGGAAATTGCCGCCAAGGGGCGTGCCGGGGCGTCCATGGGTACGCCGGTGCCGCTGGTGGTGAGTGCCGTGCATGTCGCGTTTTTGGCGGGCCTCGTGGTTTTTGCCCATCATCCCGTGGTGTTCATGGGGATTTTCCTGTTTTTCCTCGGCTATACCGAAGCCTATCAGGCGCATCAGGATCGTTTGATCCTGCGCGAAGGTTTGATGGTGGCCTTTTTTCTGGCTGCAGCATGCGCTCACCGGTGTTCAGCCCACCGCCCTGTATTTCATTGCCACCGGTCTGACCGCGATTACCGATAACGCCGCGCTGACCTATCTTGCCTCGCTGGTCCAGGGCGTGTCGGACGAATTCAAGTACGCGGTGGTCGCCGGGGCGGTGACCGGGGGTGGGCTAACCGTGATTGCCAATGCGCCGAATCCGGCCGGCATGGCGATTCTCAAGCCCAGCTTTACCGACGAGGCGGTGAGTCCGCTGGGTCTGTTCCTGGCAGCGACGCCACCGACGCTGATCGCCATCTGCGCGTTTCTCTGGCTGTAAATTTGCCGGCCCCCCCGGGTTGACCGGGGGAATCATGGGGCGCCTTGAGTGTGTCAGGAAGTCGTAATCCTAGGTTCTGCCCGGCTTGCTAGAATTCGCCCGCCGGCCAGCGTGCCGACAACAATAACAACCGGCACCACCGTTGCCGAGGGGGAATCATGCAATCACGTCAGGCCTTGTCCACGTTGACACTGGGCGCCATTGGCGTCGTGTTCGGCGACATCGGCACCAGTCCCTTGTATGCCTTGAAGGAAATCTTCAACGGCCACCATCCAATTTCGGTCACGCCGGAAAACATTCTCGGCATTCTCTCGCTGGTGTTCTGGTCCATCGTGGCGCTGGTGTCCGTCAAATACGTCGCCATCATCATGCGTGCCGACAATCGTGGCGAGGGCGGATCGCTGGCGCTGCTGGCACTGGTGACCGAGCGCGCGAAAAATCCGCGATTGGCCTGGATCGTCACCCTGCTGGGCATCTTCGCTGCGGCGCTGTTC
>JAKLLI010000310.1:0-2903 GCA_023150195.1 Azonexus sp. | reverse complement strand
CGTGCTGTCGGCGGTCGAAGGGCTGGAACTGGTCACCCCGGCACTCAAGCCCTACGTGATTCCCATCACCCTGGCCATTCTTACCGGCTTGTTCATGATCCAGAAACGTGGCACCGGGGCGGTGGGCCTGTTTTTCGGCCCGGTAATGGCCGGCTGGTTCGGTGTGCTGGGTTTGCTGGGTGTGCTGCAGATTGTGCACAATCCGGGCGTGCTGGCGGCGCTGAATCCGGCGTATGCGGTGATGTTTACGGTCAACCACCCGGGCATGGCCTTTTTGGCGCTGGGTTCCGTGGTGCTGGCGGTGACCGGGGGCGAGGCGCTCTACACGGACATGGGACATTTTGGGGCCTTCCCGATTCGTCTGGCCTGGTTCGGTTTTGTGATGCCGGCGCTGGTGCTCAATTATTTTGGCCAAGGCGCGCTGTTGTTGCAGGAACCCGAGGCCATCGCCAATCCCTTCTTTCATCTGGCCCCGGACTGGGCGCTGATTCCCATGCTTGGTCTGGCCACGCTGGCGACCGTGATCGCCTCGCAGGCGGTGATTTCCGGTGCCTTCTCGGTGGCCCGTCAGTCGGTCCAGATGGGCTTGTTGCCGCGCATGCAGATCGTGCACACCTCAGGCCACGAAGAAGGCCAGATTTATGTGCCCTTCACCAACTGGACGCTCTATCTGGCGGTGGTGGCGCTGGTGATCGGCTTCAAGTCCTCGTCCAATCTGGCGGCGGCCTATGGCATTGCGGTGACCGGTACCATGTTGATCGACACCATTCTGGTCGCCTTCGTGATGGTGCTGATGTGGCGCTGGCATTGGAGCTTGGTGGTACTGGTGGCGGGCGCCTTTCTGGCGGTCGACATCGCCTTCTTTTCCGCGAACGCGATCAAGATTCCTGATGGTGGCTGGTTCCCGATTGTGGTCGGGCTCGTCTCGTTTTCCGTGTTGACGACCTGGCGAAGGGGCCGGGCGCTGGTGTCCCAGGAAATGGCCAAGCAGAGCATTCCGATGGAAGCCTTCATCGAATCCATCGATGGCGTGCACCGGGTGATGGGCACGGCGGTGTTCATGACCAGCGCCAAGCAAGGGGTGCCGCCCGCGCTGCTGCACAACCTCAAGCACAACCAGATTCTTCACGAGCGCGTGGTGCTGCTCACCGTGCAAACCTCGGATACGCCGCATGTGAATGATCTGGACCGCATTTATGTGCATCGCATGGGCAAGGGCTTCATGCGCATCATCGTCCGTTACGGCTTCATGGAAAGCCCGGATGTGCCGGCGGCGCTGGACCTGTGCAAGCATCACGGCGAGCGTTTCGATGAAATGGAAACCACCTACTATCTGTCGCGCGAATCCATCGTGCCGGCGCTGACCCGCAAGTTCACCCCGCTGCGTGCGCGCTTGTTTGCGGTGATGTCCAAGAACGCCACCAGTGCCAGCGACTTCTTCCGGATTCCGACCAATCGCGTGGTGGAACTGGGGACGCAACTGGTGATTTGATTTTTGTAATAACGGAAACCTTCGTTGCTCGTTTCAGCCAAAAGGCTCATGAACGCGTCCATCAAGCCTTTGCCGATTGTTCAATCCTTACCCCGCCTTCAACTCTCCGAGCTGATTTCGGCGCTGAGCCATGCACTGGATATCACCGAAGGGCAACCGCCCGGGCATTGTGTCCGTTGCTGCTGGATAGGCATGCATATCGGACGCCGCGTGGGGGTGGACGATGCGGCGCTGTGGAATCTCTATTACACACTCCTGCTCAAGGATCTCGGTTGCAGCAGCAATGCAGCCCGGATCTGCGAGCTGTATCTCACCGATGATCTGAGTTTCAAGCGGGATTTCAAACGGGTCGGTGATAGCTTGCCGCAGGTACTTAATTTCGTGCTCGGCCATACAGGACTCAAGGCGCCTTTGGCCGAACGGTTTCGCAGCATACTCGGCGTTTTTCGCCATGGCGGGGATTACAGTCAGGAACTGATTGCCACACGTTGCCAGCGAGGCGCGGAAATTGCCCGTTTATTGCGCTTTCCGGAAACAGTGTCCGCTGGCATCTATAGTCTGGACGAACACTTCAACGGTTCGGGCAAGCCTCAGGGGCTGAGCGGAAATGCCATTCCTCGCAATGCCCAGATTGCACTGCTGTCGCAAGTGGTTGACGTTTTTCATTCAGCAGATGGTCGAGAGGCGGCACTCACGGAAATACGCAATAAGTCGGGAAGTTGGTTCGATCCGGCGCTGGTTGATGTACTGATTGCGCTGTCGGATGACGAAGCGTTCTGGCAAACCTTGTCTGCCAGCGATCTGATGCTTGAGGTGCTCAGACTTGAACCGGCTGCCCATATCGTCGCCCTCGATGACGATTATCTTGACGACATCGCTGCTGCTTTTGGTCAGGTGGTTGACTCGAAAAGTCCCTACACCAGTGGTCACAGTGCGCGGGTTGCGCTTTATGCCGATCTGATCGCCGAAGCCATGGAGATTTCACCGGCACGTCGCCGCTGGCTCAAGCGGGGTGCATTGCTGCACGATCTCGGCAAACTGGGTGTCAGCAACAGCATCCTCGACAAGCCCGGTAAACTCGATGCCGACGAATGGGCAGCCGTTCAGGCGCATGCCGCCTATACCGAATCCATCCTGTCTCGCATCGAGGCATTTGCCGAACTGGCACGGGTGGCGTCTGCTCACCATGAACGCCTCGACGGGAAGGGCTACCCGCACGGCCTCAGCGGTGAGCAGATCACACTGGAAACGCGCATCATCACAACCGCCGATATATTAACCCGGCAAATAGACAGGGCATTTTGATATGATTACGACATGGAAAAAGAAGATGCCCGCAAGCTCAGCCCTGAGCAACAAAAGGAGAAGCGCAAGATAGCGCTTCGGATGCGAATGAACGGACGCGAGTTTT
>JAKLLI010000309.1 GCA_023150195.1 Azonexus sp. | reverse complement strand
GGGTGGTGGTGGACTTGCCGATACCGCCTTTGCCGTAGATGGCGCATTGACGCAGTTTTGCCATGGTGTAATCTCCTTAGTCTGTCAGTCGATTTGCGAGGAATTCAGTGAGAGTCGCGTCTCTTCTTCTGCACGTAGCGTGCCAGGTCGACTGACAGTTCATAACTCATTGAATATTCGATGAAACAGGAAATTTTGGTGGATAGTCGTCGTCCTTCGGTTACCGACAATTCCCACACGCTTTGTAGGGGTGACGACAAAGCCAGCCTCCCACGCGACGCCAGACTGCCCATCAACCGCTGCAATCTGCCCGCCGTGGTCCTTGGGAGTTCGACTTATCAACGCCATCCGTCACCCCTGTTGCTGGACGGGGTCGCCGAGCTGCATCGCGATTTGTTCCGGCGGCTGGCACTGGCGCCGGCCGAACGTCGCGGTGAGGTGTTTTCCGATTACATGACCGTACGTTTCCGTCTTGAGTCGCCTGAGGACATGGGCCTGACCGGCAAGAAAAAGGGGCGGACCAAGGCCAATTACATCCGGATGATCCGGGGCTGGAGTTTTGATTCTGACAGCCGTGAGGGGGCGGTGCTAAAAGGCTGGGTGGAGTCGCGTTTTGGCCTGATGCCCCGCTGGCATGGGGAATCCTTGCGCGACCGCAACGGCGATGCCTATCTGCGTTATATGGCGGCGCGGGCCACCGGCTTGTACGCGACCGGGGCACTCGAAGCCCAACTGGACCTGGTGTACACCTATTGCCAGTACGAGCTGGCGCTGCGCCATCCGTCAGCGCGACATGTCACCCTCTATCGGGGCGTCAACCGGGTGGCGGACCATGAAGTGCTGCACAGTCGCGGGGACGGCGAACACACCATCCTGCTGAACAACCTGAGTTCCTTTACGTGTAGCCGGGAGCGCGCTTGTGAGTTTGGCGACACCATTCTTGCGGTCGACGTGCCCCTGACCAAGATTTTCTTTTATTGCGGCTTGCTGCCCGGCGTCTTGCAGGGCGAAGATGAATTTCTGGTGATCGGTGGCGTGAGCGAGGTGCTTGAGTCGACAATTTGATTGCGGATTGCCAGAATCCCGACTTCGCTCAAGGTGATGACCTTGGGCACACACCAAAATGATCGAACGATAAGAACGTATTCCACGCCGGGGTGAGATGAAAATACTGCTTGTTGATGATTCAAGAGCCATTGCGATGGTGACGCGTGCGCGCCTGGAGTCCTTTGGCCATGAAGTGACGCATGCCATCGACGGAAAGACGGCGATCGATTGCTTCCAAAAGGAGCGTTTCGATCTCATCCTGATGGATATCGAGATGCCGGGGATGAACGGTTTTGAAACCACCACGCGCATTCGTGCGCTGGAAGGCAACGAACCCTGGGCATGGACGCCCATCATTTTCGTCACCGCCACCGATACCGACACCAACCTGATCACGGCCATCGAGGCGGGAGGTGACGATTTCATCTCCAAGACGGTGCCTGAGGGCGTGTTGCAGGCCAAGATGAAAGCCATGTCGCGTATTGCCAGCCTGCGGACCCGCCTGGCGCTGGCCAACGGCAAATTGCAGGATCAGGCCAACCGCGATGGTCTGACCGGGCTGTTCAACCGTCGGGCGATGGACCAGCAGGTCGATACGCACTGGGAACGCGCCTGCAACAACGGCGGCAGTTTTGGTTTGCTGATGATCGACGTGGATAACTTCAAGAAATACAACGATCACTACGGGCATCAATCCGGCGATGAATGTCTGCGTGCGGTCGCCGCGTGTCTGGAGAATACGGTCAACGAAGCGAATGCCTCAAAAATGGCCCCCGGCAGTTTCGCGGCACGTTATGGTGGCGAAGAGTTCGCGGTGGTAATTCCCGATGCTGCGCAGGGCATCCATGCCCGGATCGCCGAGCAGCTTGTTCAGGGCGTGGCCTTGTTGGGCATTCCCCATGAGAAAAATGCCCAGTACGGGGTGGTCACGATTTCCGTCGGGGCGGTGTGTGCCACCCAGGCCAGCGGTTCGGTCGCCCAGCATTTCCGTCTGGCGGACAGCCTGCTCTACAAGGCCAAGGAAGGCGGACGCAACCGCTACGAGTCCCTGTAGTCTTGCCCTCCCTTCGGGTGTCGTAAACCCGACAGGGCCGCGCCGATAACACCCGGAAAGGCCCGTCACTGCGTGAGCAGCTGACGGGCCTGTTTTTTGCTCAATGGGGTTTGCCCCCCAACTCCAGAGCAAAAAACATGACCCCTGAACTGCGCGAGAAATTGCTGGCCGGCCTCAAGGACGGCAGCATTGTTCCCTACCTTGGCCCGGGTGTGCTGGCCGATGTGCGGCATGCCGACAATGGCAGCCCGATTCCCGCCGATAGCGATTCGCTGATTTACGCGATGAACGATGGCAAGCCCATGGCGCCCAAGCTGATGTACGAATTTCCCCGTGCGGCGATGAATGTGGAACTGAAGCGCGGGCGCACGACCGTGACCAAATTCCTGACCCGCGTTTATGGGGAAACCCGCTGGACCCGCGGCGCGGTCCACGACTGGCTGAAAGGGATTTCCCCGGCCTACGTGATCGACATCAACCGTGATACCCAGCTGCAGGATTCCTATGCTGGCACGCCGCACACCCTGATTGTTGGCATCGCGCGCATTGCCGGGACCGATTTTCGCTACAAGCTGTACCGCTGGGACGGTTCGGCTTACACCCCGGTGACCACGGTCGACACGAGTTTGCCCATCCTTTTCAAGCCGATGGGCACGCCGCGTCCGGAAGCCGTCTACATCGCCTCGGACGCCGATTACGTCGATTTCATCACCGAGTTGATGGGCGGTTTTTCCATTCCGCCGGAAATCAAGACGCTGCGCACCGGCAAACAGTACCTCTTGATGGGCATGCGCCTGAACCGTGATACCGA
>JAKLLI010000308.1 GCA_023150195.1 Azonexus sp. | reverse complement strand
ATTGGTGCACGCCAAGTCATGATCGAGGCGAGGGTTGTTGAGGCAAATGACGAGTTCAACAAGTCAATTGGCGCCAAACTCGGCTTCATCAACTCTCAATCCGTTAATGTTGGCAATGGCGTAAATTTCTCAGGGGGTAGCGTTACGCCGGGAACAACGTCAACCACTTGGGAGAATGGGGTGGCGAAAGTAACCGCGACTTCGCCGTCGATAACGCAATCACCAATGTTTGGCATTAATTTGCCGTCCTACAAATCGACAGGGGGGACGATGGCGTTTTCGTTGTTTAATGCTGCAGCAACCCGTATTCTCAACTTGGAAATTGCTGCATTGCAAAGTGACGGTATTGGCAAGCTTGTGTCAAGCCCCAGAGTGATTACTGCGAATAACGTAAAAGCTAAGATTGAAGACGGGACAGAAATTCCGTATGTCACCACTCAGACGAGCGGCGGGGCAACGACTCAAACCGTGAGTTTTAAACCAGCTAAGCTATCGCTTGAAGCGACGCCACAGATAACCCCTGAGGGTACTGTGAAAATGGCTTTGGTCATCAAAAAGGAAGAAGCTGATTGGACGCGTGCCGTATTGGGAAATCCTCCAATTAAAAGTTCTGTCGTGGAGACCAATGTGGTTGTAGAAAACGGTGGAACAGTTGTTGTTGGTGGAGTTTATGTGACTAACACCCAGGCTGCGGTAGAAAAAGTGCCGCTGTTGGGCGACATTCCCTTCTTGGGCTGGATGTTTAAATACAAGAATGACTTGGGCAAGCGCCGGGAACTGCTGGTATTTATCACGCCGAGAATCATCTCGGATAAGTTACGAATTGACTGATTGGGAGCAGCTTCGACAAAAAGGGGTGGTGATGCCACCCCTTTTTGCTGTCCACTCACTCTCGGCTAAAATGCGCGAGTGAACGCGCAAACCAACATCTATCTCGTGGGCCTGATGGGGGCCGGTAAAACGACTGTCGGGCGCCAGCTGGCAAAAAAGCTGGGGCGCCCGTTTTTCGACTCCGATCACGAAATCGTGGAGCGAACCGGGGTCCCGATTCCAACCATTTTCGAAATCGAGGGCGAGTCAGGCTTTCGCAAGCGCGAATCCCAAACGATCAGCGAGTTGACCGCAACTCAAGGCATCGTCATGGCAACGGGTGGCGGCGCGGTGCTGGATCCCGAAAATCGGCGTGTGATGCACGATACGGGCTGGGTGGTCTATCTCAACGTGCCGCCCATGATGCTCTACCAGCGGACCCGGAACGACAGGAACCGCCCCTTGCTGCAAGTGGAAGATCCTTTGGCGCGGCTTGAGTCGCTACACGCCGTGCGTGACCCGCTGTATCGGGAAACGGCACATTTCGTGGTCAACGGAGGGCAATTACTGGCTGCTGGCATCGTTAACTATCTATTGAAGGAATTCTCGCAACAATGCAATCCGGTCACACAGATCCCTTGACGGTCGAACTGGGGGAGCGCAGCTATCCCATCCACATTGCAGCCGGTTTGCTCACTGATGGCACGCTGCTTTCCGCTCACGTTCGCGCAAAAAAGGCGGTGGTGGTCACCAACACCACCGTAGCGCCACTCTATCTCGAACGCTTGCGGTCGACGCTGCAAACAGCCGGAATTGAGGTCATTCCCGTGATTTTGCCCGATGGCGAGGCCTACAAGACCTGGGAAACGCTCAACCTGATTTTTGACGCCCTGCTGGAAAATCGCTGTGAGCGGAAAACCCCCTTGATTGCCCTGGGGGGCGGGGTGATTGGCGACATGGGCGGCTTCGCTGCGGCCTGCTATCAGCGCGGGATGCCTTTCATCCAGATTCCCACAACTCTGCTATCTCAGGTCGACTCCTCGGTTGGCGGAAAAACCGCGATCAATCATCCCTTGGGCAAAAACATGATTGGGGCGTTTTATCAGCCTGGGGCGGTATTTGCGGATATGTCAACGCTCAATACGTTGCCTGACCGGGAGCTGAGTGCCGGGTTGGCTGAGGTGATCAAGTACGGTTTGATTCGGGACTTGCCATTTCTTGAGTGGCTGGAAGCCCATATCGAGCGACTGCTGGCGCGCGATCCGGCGGCCTTGATTGAAGCGGTCAGGCGTTCGTGCCAGAACAAGGCGGAAGTCGTTGCAGCAGACGAGCGGGAAACCGGTGAGCGCGCCCTGCTGAATCTGGGGCACACCTTTGGCCACGCCATCGAAACGGGTCTCGGCTATGGCGAATGGCTGCATGGCGAGGCGGTGGCGGCCGGCACATTAATTGCTGCGCGTTTGTCCTGCGATCTGTCGTGGATCAGCGAGGCGGATGTTCGGCGCATTGAGGCCATTCATGTTCGCGCGGGCTTGCCGGTACGGGCGCCGAAGCTGGAGGTGGCTCGCTACCTTGAACTGATGAGCCACGACAAGAAGGTTGAGGATGGTCGCTTGCGGCTGGTGTTGCTGCAGGCAGTTGGCAAGGCGGTGGTTTTTGATGGGGCCAGCGTGGCCCAGATCGGTGCGGCGATTGAGGCGCGATGCACCTGAAAAGGGCTGTTGTACCGATGGCTGCCAGGGATGCTGCGGTGCAGTATCTTGAATTGACAGGGGTTTCCCAGTATATTCGATGGTTGCCTCTAGTTTTCGTACAGGCCGAAGCGGAAGTTTGAACGGTTCGGCTTTTTTGATCATTGGCCAAAACACTGGCCAGGTTATTTGAAGGAACGCGTGTGATGGAACCGGCAGTACCTGATCGGCAGGGTTTGTACGACCCCGCCAACGAGCACGACGCTTGCGGCGTGGGTTTTGTTGCCCATGTCAAAGGCCAAAAGAGTCACGCCATCGTCGAGCAGGGTTTGTTGATCCTGAAGAACATTGATCACCGCGGTGCCGTAGGTGCCGATCCCTTGCAGGGTGACGGTGCCGGTATCCTGATTCA
>JAKLLI010000307.1 GCA_023150195.1 Azonexus sp. | reverse complement strand
CATTGAAAAAACTTTGTTAAGAAGATTTTTTGGGCGTGTCATCTTACCGTCAAACAGCTTTTATCTGAAAAAAGATTCCGGCCTTTGGAGTTTGCTGGAATGGACGGACGCCCTGAAAACTGGCGTACCCGACATTGACGAACAGCACATGATTCTGGTGCATACCCTCAATGAAGCCTCGGAAAAGCTGGCCCGTGATGCCAGTGCCGAGGTGCTGGGACAAATCACGCAGGATTTGTTGAGTTATGCCCTCTATCATTTCGAAACCGAAGAAGAATTGATGCAGACACTGGGTTATCGTGAAGCCTCGGCCGAGGAAAGCGCCCAGCATCTGGAGCAGCATCGGGCCTTTTCCAGCAAGGTGGTTGGCATTCGGGAAAATCTAAAGGCCGGCATCCTGATTACCCCCAAGGAGCTGATTGGCTTCCTCAACGACTGGCTGGTCAGTCACATCCAGCATACGGATAAGAAACTGGCTGCCTTCATTCTCGGGAAGCAGGCTTGATCTGTGGTGTATGGCGGTCATGAAAGTGAAATTGCTGCGTCGCACAAATTTCACTTGACTCCTGTTTTCGGGGTATTAGAATGAAACCATGTTGCGGTGCACAATGCATGCGCCGTACAGGATTCATTAACCCTCTGGAGAAATATCATGATCGTCAAACCCGAAGAGTTCGCCAAGTCCTCCTTCAACTTCGCCCTGTTTTTCGCCAATACCGCGTTTGAGGGTGTCGAGCGTCTGACCGTGCTCAATCTGACCGCTGCCCGTTCCATGATGGAAGCCGGTATTTCCAACCTGAACGCACTGATCGGCGTCAAGGACATCCAGTCCTTCGTTGAACTGCAAAAGGGCATGGCTGCCCCGTCGCTGGAAAAGGGCGTGGAATATTCCCGCAACGTGATCGCCATCGCGACCGAAGCCAAGGAAAAGATTTCCAAGGAAGTGGAAGTGCAAGTGGCCGACACCCATGCCAAGGTTTCCGGCATGGTTGAAAAGGCGCTGGCTGCTGCCCCGGCCGGCTCTGAAGTCGCCGTTGCCGCTGTCAAGACCGCCATCAAGTCGGCCAACGACGCCATCGACGGCCTGAACAAGGTGGCCAAGCAAGCCGCTGAAGTGGCAGAGGCCAGCGTCGCCGCTGCGACCGAAGCCACCATCAAGGCGGCCAATGTTGCAGCGCCGAAGGCGGTTGCCAAGAAGGCTGCCTGATCGACAGCAGCCTGAAGGCGGATGTATGTAAAAAGCCGGGATTTTCCCGGCTTTTTTGCGTCGACCGCAGCGACGCAGAAACGAGCGATCCCGCCCAATTCAAGGATGATTGGGGTCGGTCGGCGCGGGTCGCCATCGGGCCGGGGGGACTACCTTGGGCTGTTCGGTATCCATCATGTAATGCGGCGACATGATCTGTACGCCGTATTCGTTAAACACATCTTGAATGTTGGCGTGCAGGCTGGAGAGTACTTCGGCCCGGGGACGCGGCTCGTGGGGAATGGCCTGGGCGACCAGGCGGTATTCCGGGTAATAGTCGGACAGCGCCGTCTGGAAGACGCGTGGTGCTGGGGTATCGAGAATCCCCGGGGTGCGTTTGGCTGCTTCGATCAACAGGGTTTCAACCTGTCGCCAGGGCGTGTCGTAGCCGATGGTGACGGTGGTGTCGACGATGAAGCCATCGCCATGCACCGTGCGTGAATAGTTACGGGTGACCGAGCCGGTGATCAGCGAATTGGGGAGCGTGAGTTCTTCGCCGAGGCCGGTGCGAATGCTGGTTGTGAACATGCCCATTCGCGTCACCGTGCCCTCGTGCTCACCAACGCGCACGTATTCACCGGTGCGCAAAGTGCGTGTGTAGGTCAGGATCAGGCCGGCAGCGCCTTGGCCGACCACGCTGGTGGCCCCCAGAGAGACCATCAGGCCAAGCAGCACGGAAAGTCCGCGAAAAGCATCGGTTTCTGCGCCGGGCAGATACGGGTAAGCCATGGCCACGGCAAAGAGCCAGATACCGAAATTGAACAAGCGGCGGGTAACCGGGAGGGTATCTGGCGCCAGCCAGCTGATGTGGTTGTTTCCCCTGGCGATGCGCTTGAGCAGATGCCCCAGAAAGTTGATGCAAAAACGGGCGATCAGAAAAATCGCAACGGCAATGCCCAGGCCGGGTACTGCGCCGATGATGCCCGTGGCCAGGCGTTCGAGTACGCCGAGCAGATAGTCGTTGAGTCTTTCGCCCCAGGCACGGGTGTAGGGAAAGCGCGACAGCACAAAGCTCAGCCATTCATAGGCGAGCAGGGTAATCAATAACCAGCGCACGCCGTCGATCAGGCGTTGCACCACGGGAATCAGATGGTTGCCATCGATCAGTTGGGTGCTGCCAATGTGCAGGGCGGCGGTTTTACGCCGGGTCAGCTCCAGCAGTCCCGCGGTCAGGCGCAGGCGCAACTTGTGCACCACCCAGGCCAGCAGGGCGGCGACGGCCGTCGCCGCGAGACAGAGGCCAAGGGCTTTGAACAGGCCTTCCCAGTTGCGCGCCTCCTGGGTTTCGGCAATCACCTGTGTCAGCACTTGCAGCGTTTCCGTGCTGAGTGCATCCAGCGTTTGCGGGCTGACCGGATCGATATCCTCGGCGGTAATGATAAAAACGGCGGTATTGTCGAGCATGACCAGTTTGCCGTCGGGGTGCTCCTGGATAACCACCTGCGGCACCTTGCCATCGTCGAGCAATTCAACAATGTTGTTACGCGCCCGGGCGGCGCGGATGGCTGGCGTGGTGCCGAGAAAATCCGCACGGAACACGAAAACTTCACGATTGAACAGCATTAGCGGTGCCGGCGCGACCACTGCCTTTCCCGCCACAGGCTGCGCCGCCGGGTTGGCGAGGGCCGGCACGGTGATGGCCAGTATCAGCAGCAAAACGAGGCGTT
>JAKLLI010000306.1 GCA_023150195.1 Azonexus sp. | reverse complement strand
CGCCAGCACGGAGGCCGCGCCACCGGCCAGTCCGGACATGATGCAGACGACCACGAATTTCTCGTTGTCCGTGGCCGTGTCGAAAGTCAGCATCGGCAAGGCAGCCCAAAGCAGGGCCGTGAGCATCAGGGGGCCGTTGAACAGCCATTCCCGCTGCGTCAGCGTCCAGCGTTCCGGGAACCTGAGGACCTGAAAAATGATCGCCCCGCGCAGCAGCGCCACCGCAAAAGCAGCGAGCAGCCAGGGCAGATGCAGATGGGCATTTTGCTCGTGCCATTGCATCCAGCCGACGGCAGCAATGGCAATCAGGGTCATGGGAATGCCGCCACGGCCTTGATGAAAGGCCTCGCGGATCAGCATTTCGCGGCGTGTTGTGTCGGGATTAAATGTCAAAACTGGCAATCTCTTGTTATTAAAGTCAACTTTACCGATTGCTGGTGAAATTTCAACCAAAAATTGCGGTTGACCGTGAAAGCGCAAACCGTATAATTCAAACGTTCGTTTTAGTTTTGGCGAGCGCCATAAGAACATGAAAGGAGACAAGTTTGAAATCATTGATTGTCAAAAAGGCAGCGGTGCTGGGCGCGGGTGTGATGGGCGCACAGATTGCCGCGCATCTCGCCAATGCCGGCGTGCCCGTGGTGTTGTTTGACTTGCCGGCGGCGGAGGGCGATAGAAACGCCGTTGCGCTCAAGGCGCTGGCCGGGCTGAAAAAGCTGGAGCCGGCGCCGCTGGCGTCCCGCCGCGCGCTGGGGCTGATCCAGGCCGCCAACTACGACACCGATCTGGCGCAACTGGCGGACTGCGATCTGGTGATTGAAGCCATCGCCGAGCGTATGGACTGGAAACACGCCCTGTACGAGAAAATTGCCCCGCATCTGGCGTCGACCGCGATCCTCGCGTCGAACACCTCGGGCCTGTCCATCAATACGCTGGGTCAGGGTTTGCCGGCAGCGCTGCGCGCGCGCTTCTGCGGCATCCATTTTTTCAACCCGCCGCGCTATATGCGTCTGGTTGAGATTATCGCCACCGCAGAAACCGATGGCAGCACGCTGGATGCGCTGGAAACCTGGCTGACCTCGCGTTTGGGCAAGGGCGTGATTCGGGCGCTGGATACGCCGAATTTCGTCGCCAACCGGATTGGCGTCTTTTCCATCCTGGCGGTGATGCACCACACGGCCGCCTTTGGCCTTGGCTTTGATACGGTCGACGCGCTCACCGGGCCCAAAATCGGCCGTCCCAAAAGTGCCACCTATCGCACCGCCGACGTGGTCGGACTCGATACTTTGGCGCATGTGATCAAAACAATGCGGGATACCCTGCCGGATGATCCCTGGCATGGCTATTTTCAGTTGCCCGACTGGCTGACGGCGTTGATCGCTCAAGGTGCGCTGGGGCAGAAAACCCGCTGCGGCATTTTCCGCAAACAAGGCAAGCAGATTCAGGTGCTCGATCTGGCGGCGCAGGATTACCGGGTATCGGATGGCGATGTCGCCGACGAGGTGGCCGCCATGCTCGCGCTGCGCTCGCCAGCCGAAAAATTCGCGGCCTTGCGGGCTTCTGCCCACCCGCAGGCGCAGTTTTTGTGGGCCATCTTCCGCGACATTTTCCACTACGCCGCTGTCCAGTTGGCCGAGGTGGCTGACAATGCACGCGACCTCGATTTGGCCATGCGCTGGGGGTTCGGCTGGGCGCAAGGGCCCTTCGAAACCTGGCAGGCTGCCGGTTGGCAGGCGATCGCACATGCCGTTGCCGACGATGTGACGGCCGGCAAGGCGATGAGCGATGTGCCGCTGCCGGACTGGGTGATGTCGCCCAGGCGCGCAGGGGTGCATGGCCCGGCAGGTTCGTGGTCGGCTCGCCGCCAGTGCGATGTCGCGCGCTCAACCTTGCCCGTGTATCAGCGTCAGCTTTTCCCGGAACGGGTGTTGGGTGAATCCGCCGTGCTACCGGCACAGGCGGGTGAGAGCCTGTTTGAGAATGCCGGGGTGCGTTTGTGGTGTTTACCGGCGGTCGACCGCCGCATCGGCATCCTTTCCTTCAAATCCAGGATGCACACCATCGGCGACGAAGTGCTGGATGGCGTAATTGCCGCCGTGCGTCAGGCGGAAACCACGCTCGATGGCGTTGTGCTCTGGCATGAAGCCCCGTTCGCCGTGGGCGCCAATCTGGCGCAGGTAACAGAGGCCATCGCCGCTGGCCAGTTCGATCTGCTGGAAGCGACGGTGGAAAAATTCCAGCGCGCTTCGCAAACCCTCAAATATGCCCAGGTGCCGGTGGTGGCTGCGGTACAGGGCATGGCGCTGGGTGGGGGCTGTGAGTTTGTGATGCACGCAGCGCGTCGGGTGATGGCGCTGGAAAGCTACATCGGCTTGGTCGAAGCCGGCGTGGGCTTGATTCCGGCGGGCGGGGGTTGTAAGGAATTCGCCATTCGAGCCGCCGAGTGGGCCGCGCAATCGGCGACGCCGGGTGAAGTCTTCAATTATCTGCAGCCGGTGTTTCAGACGATTGCGATGGCCAAGGTCGGCCGCAGTGCCTTCGAAGCCGTCGATTACGGTTTTGCCCGACCGAGCGATACGGTCTTGTTCAACGCCGATGAACTGCTACATGTCGCGCTCAAGGAAGCGCGGGCGCTGGCCGAATCCGGCTGGTCGCCCCCGCCCATGGCGCGCGATATTCCGGTGGCCGGGCGTACCGGCATTGCCACCTTCGAGATGATGCTGGTGAATATGCAGGCCGGCGGCATGATTTCGGCGCACGACTACAAGGTGGCCAAGGCCGCAGCCATCGCCCTGTGCGGCGGCGAAATCGAAGGCGGCAGCCGGGTTGATGAGGAATGGCTGCTGACCGTGGAGCGCCGTTTGTTCGTCGATCTGCTCAAAGACCCCATGACCCAGGCCCGGATCCAGCACATGCTGACCACC
>JAKLLI010000305.1 GCA_023150195.1 Azonexus sp. | reverse complement strand
TGAGCATGGGTTTGAAGTTTTTGACGACCTCTTCGGGTTGCTCCATGGGGAGCGGCGCGAAAAAGAACGTTTCTGCATGCGCAACCGATTGGAGCAGGCAGGTCAGCCCAAGTAAAAGCGAGCAAGCCGAAAGTTGAAGTTTGCGCATGATGACGGCGGATAAGTGTCGAAAATCACATTTTATAGCAAAAATGCAAACTCACGCAGTCAAAATGACGGGCGGGCAGCCTGTTTGGAGGAACCCGCCTGCCGCCTCAGTGTCTACTCTGGATTTCCTCAATGTAGCCCAGCATGCCGGTTTTGAGATTGCCGGCATTGCCTTCGTCGGTGTCGATGTGCATGGCCAGCCGGAAGGCCGGATTGACCCGCACGACGACGTCCCCAAAAATCAGTTCGCGCTCGCCTTCCACGCGCACGCGCACCACGTAGTTGTCGCGAACCCGGAAACGCAGGGCGTCCTCCGGTGACATGTGGATATGGCGCTGGGCGCAGATGACGCCGCGTTCGATGGCTGTGCTGCCGTAGGGGCCTTCGAGTGTGATGCCGGGGGTGCCGGTCAGATCGCCGGACTGGCGGATCGGCGGCTGCACCCCAAGCTTGAACTGCTCGGTCATCGCGATTTCGACCTGGGTTTCCTTGCGGGTCGGGCCGAGCACGCGAACGTTGGCGATCCGGCCTTTGGGACCGACCAGATGCACCTGTTCCTCGCAAGCAAACTGACCGGGCTGCGACAGTTCGCTGCGCGGGGTCAACTGATGACCGGGGCCAAAAAGCGCTTCCACGTCGGCTTGCGACAGATGCACGTGGTGCGCCGAAATTTCGACCGGAATGGCGGGGGCTTCATCGGCCTTGGCTTCCAGCAGGAGCTGGTTGCGTTCAATGGCGCGCAGGGCTTCCCAGGCCACCAGGCGTTCATCGTCATTGGTCACGACGAGGATGGTGACCGGCGAGTCGTCGGTGGAAATGACGGCGTGCGAACCGGGTTTGCCCAGATGACGGTTCTTTTCCTCATCCAGCTTGATGCCCATGTAGCCCAGACCCTGACAGGCCAGGCTGCGCACCGTGGCGCTGGTTTCGCCGATGTCGCCGGTAAAGGCCAGCACATCGATGCCGCCCATCGCGGCCACGTAGGCGCCGATGTTCTTGCGCACCTGATAGCAGAAGGCCTTGTGCGCGAGCAGGGCGCGGTGATGGCCGTCGGCGGCAGCGACTTCGATTTCGTGGATGTCGTTGGAAATCCCGGAAATGCCCTTGAGCCCGCTCTCGCTGTTGATCAGGGTCGACAGCTGTTCGGGGGACATTTTGTGCTGTTCCATCAGATGGATCATCACGGCGGGGTCAATGCTGCCGGCGCGGCTGGGCATGATCAGGCCATCGGAGGGTGTCATGCCCATCGTGGTGTCGACCGAGCGGCCATGGTCGATGGCGCACAGCGAGGCGCCAATGCCGAGATGGCAGGAGACGATTTCCAGTTCGCCCAGCGGGCGTTGCAGGACTTCGGCGGCCTTGAGCGACACATAGCGGTGCGAAGTGCCGTGGAAACCGTAGCGACGAATCCCATGCTGTTTGTACAGATCGTAAGGCAGGCCATACAGGTAGGCGTAGGGTGCCAGCGTCTGGTGGAAGGCGGTATCGAACACGGCCACTTGCGGCAGATTGGGGAAATGCTTGAGCGCGACCCGGATACCCGCCACGTTGACCGGGTTGTGCAGGGGCGCGAAGGTGGCCAGTTCCTCGATGTCGGCGATAACCGCCGGGGTGATCACCACCGAGCTGTGGAATTTGTTGCCGCCGTGGACAACGCGATGGCCGATGGCGCTGACGTCTTCCGGATGGAAGGTGAAGTCCGGGCCGAGCAGCGCGGTGGCCTTGGTCATTACGGTGAACAGGTCGGAGAGCTTGAAACCGGCGTGCTCCATGACCTGCTTCTGCGGGCCCACCATGACCGTGATGTGGGCAATCTGGCGATCGGCGTTGTCGATCACGCCGTGCACATCGGCGCCACTTTCTTCCGTGTCGTAGATGCCGAAATGAATCTGGCTGATCCCGACATTGAGCGCCAGCACTTTGCCGGGTTGGTTGCTGGACAGGGAGAGCGCGTAGGGATCATCGGTTTTCGCCGGTGCGTGGCCGTTGACCGCGTGATGCTCGCTGCTCAGTGCGCGCATCCGGTCCGCCAGCAGTCGGGAGAGATAACCGACCGCCTTGGGATTGGTGAGGATGTGCGTGTTGAATACCGTCTGCGGAATCATCAGCACGAAGCAGCGGTTGCCGGCAATCACATCGGCGGCAATGCGTTCGCCCATCAGCAGGGACATCACGCCAAAGACGTCACCGGGGCCGAGTTGGGCAATGACGCTGCGGGTGCCGGTATTGTCCGAGGTGGAAATCTCCGCGTGGCCGCTGATCATGACCCCGATGTACTGGGCCTCGTCGCCGGTTTCCAGCATCGCCTCGTTACCTTCAAAGGTGGCGAGTCGGGATTTGATGACGATTTCCTCGACCTTGTCCGCCGGGAAACTTTCGAACAGGCGAACCTGTTCCAGGAAAAAACGTTTCAGATCAATGTCGCTCATGCTGTGCTCCGCCAGTAATGGCTATATGTTATGGCGACAAGACTACCATTTTGTTGCGGTGCAGCAAAGGCGGGTGAGGGCGGACTACGTGAAAACCACAATCTTTTTGTGGAAAAGCGCTTCATCAGGGGTCCGGTCAGGACAAAACGCCAAGGGCAAGCCCGCCGGACTTGCCCTTGGCGCTGTCACGTCTTGCGGTCGATAGCCCTTGCGGTTTAGCAGGTTACCCAAAAACACCGTGATGCCTTCGGCTATTCATTGCTGACGATGCAAAAATTTCTGCCACATTCCCTTTGCAGGCCTTCGAAACTGGATTTCAGCCGGTTTCTTGGCCTCTTTGGGGTTTGCTGCCCG
>JAKLLI010000304.1 GCA_023150195.1 Azonexus sp. | reverse complement strand
CCGTCCCTATTATTAGCACTCACCGGCGATGAGTGCTAACAGTGGCATCCGCCGGGTCCTGTCAGGTTTTGTGCCGGCAGCCAATTTCAGTCAGTTGTTACTTTATTGTTCAGGAGTCTGCTTTATGAATATCCGTCCTTTGCACGACCGCGTGATCGTCAAGCGTGTTGAAGCCGAGCGCACCACCGCTTCCGGCATCGTTCTTCCCGATTCCGCTGGCGAAAAACCGGATCAAGGCGAAGTCCTGGCCGTTGGCCCGGGCAAACGCGACGACAACGGCAAGCAGATCGCCCTCGACGTCAAAGTGGGCGATCGCGTTCTGTTCGGCAAGTACGCCGGTCAAGCCGTCAAGGTGGATGGTCAGGAAGTCTTGGTCATGCGCGAAGAAGACATCATGGGTGTCCTGCAGGCCTGAGCCCTGCCGCCGACCTTCTCAACAGATCAATTTTTCAGGAGCTAGTTAAATGGCAGCTAAAGAAGTCAAATTCGGTGATTCCGCCCGCGCACGCATGGTTGAAGGCATCAACATCCTGGCCGATGCGGTCAAGGTAACCCTCGGTCCCAAGGGCCGCAATGTGGTGCTCGAGCGTTCCTTCGGTGGCCCGACTGTCACCAAGGACGGCGTCTCCGTCGCCAAGGAAATCGAACTGAAGGACAAGTTCGCCAATATGGGTGCCCAGATGGTCAAGGAAGTGGCTTCCAAGACCTCCGACATCGCCGGTGACGGTACCACCACCGCAACCGTGCTGGCCCAGGCCATCGTTCGCGAAGGCATGAAGTACGTGGCCGCCGGCATGAACCCGATGGATCTGAAGCGCGGTATCGACAAGGCGGTTGCCGCCACCATCGCCGAACTGCAGTCCATTTCCAAGCCGTGCACCACGACCAAGGAGATCGCTCAGGTCGGTTCCATCTCTGCCAACTCCGACGCCGATATCGGCGAAATCATCGCCAACGCGATGGAAAAGGTCGGCAAGGAAGGCGTCATTACCGTTGAAGACGGCAAGTCCCTGGCCAACGAACTCGACGTCGTCGAAGGCATGCAGTTCGACCGCGGCTACCTGTCCCCGTACTTCATCAACAACCCGGACAAGCAGATCGCCCTGCTGGACAACCCCTTCGTCCTGCTCTTCGACAAGAAGATCTCGAACATCCGTGACCTGCTGCCGGTGCTGGAACAAGTTGCCAAGGCCTCCCGTCCGCTGCTGATCATCGCCGAAGACGTCGATGGCGAAGCGCTGGCCACCCTGGTCGTGAACAACATCCGTGGCATCCTCAAGACCGTTGCCGTCAAGGCCCCGGGCTTTGGTGACCGTCGCAAGGCCATGCTGGAAGACATCGCCATCCTGACCGGCGGTACCGTGATCTCCGAAGAGACCGGTCTGTCCCTGGAAAAGGCCACCCTGAAGGATCTGGGCCAGGCCAAGCGTGTCGAAATCGCCAAGGAAAACACCACCATCATCGACGGTGCTGGCGATGCCACCGCAATCGAAGCCCGCGTCAAGCAGATCCGTATCCAGATCGAAGAAGCGACTTCCGATTACGACAAGGAAAAGCTGCAAGAGCGCGTTGCCAAGCTGGCTGGCGGCGTTGCCGTCATCAAGGTTGGCGCTGCGACCGAAGTCGAAATGAAGGAAAAGAAGGCCCGTGTCGAAGACGCGCTGCACGCCACCCGTGCTGCCGTTGAAGAAGGCATCGTTCCTGGCGGCGGCGTCGCGCTGCTGCGTGCTCGCGCCAATATCGCCAAGCTCAAGGGCGACAACCACGATCAGGACGCCGGTATCAAGCTGATCCTGAAGGCCATCGAAGCCCCGCTGCGCGAAATCGTCGGCAACGCTGGCGACGAACCGTCTGTCGTGGTCGACAAGGTTGTTCGCGGCAAGGGTAACTACGGTTACAACGCCGCTTCCGGCGAATACGGCGACATGGTTGAAATGGGCGTGCTGGATCCGACCAAGGTCACCCGCACCGCATTGCAGAATGCCGCTTCCGTGGCTGGCCTGATGCTGACCACCGAGTGCATGGTGGCCGAACTGGCCGAAGACAAGCCGGCTGGTGGCATGCCCGATATGGGCGGCATGGGTGGTATGGGCGGCATGGGCATGTAATTGCCCCGCGCCTGTACGGCACTTGAGAACCCCGCCTTGTGCGGGGTTTTTTATTGCCTGAAAAACCTCGTTTTCACGCCGTCGACCGAGGCGCAGTGCGGAACAAGGCGATCCGATGGCCCAAATGAAAGAAGGCCTCGAACCGCAAACGGTGGAGGCCATTAATTTGCTAGACTTGCAGCTTGCTGGAAAAAAACGGTAGGGGGTCACCCAGTGCAGGATCGGGCATACCCCCTGAGCGCTGGCTTGCACCAGATGCTCCAAAGACCATAAAAGGAGAACAGCCCGGTCAGAATACTGGCTGAGGCTTACATAGTGCTTACTACGCTAGCAAGGCTTACCAATCATGCGCATTCTGATCGCTGAAGACGACGCCATCATTGCCGATGGTCTCTCACGCTCCCTCAGGCAGGGTGGCTATGCTGTGGATTGGGCGCCCAATGGGCTGGAGGCAGAAACTGCGTTGTTGACGGTCTCTTACGATCTCCTGATTCTGGATCTTGGTCTGCCCAAGCTGGCGGGCTTGGATGTGTTGAAACGCCTGCGGGCAAGGAACTCTGCGGTGCCAGTTCTGATCCTGACGGCACTCGATGGCACGGGCGACCGGGTCAAGGGCCTCGATTTGGGGGCGGATGACTACATGATCAAGCCGTTTGAGCTGGCCGAACTGGAGGCGCGGGTACGGGCCTTGACCCGGCGCTCTGCCGGCACGGCGCCGACCATCCAGTGCGGGGCGCTGACTTATGACCAGAATGGCCGGGTGGCGCAGATTGACGGTCAGGCGCTCGATCTATCGGCGCGGGAAATCGGCTTGCTGGAAGTGTTGCTGACCCG
>JAKLLI010000303.1 GCA_023150195.1 Azonexus sp. | reverse complement strand
ATTCACCGGCCATCGAACTGGTCTCGATCACCTTCATGCTGATTGCCGGGATGAATTTCGGCACCCTCTTCCTCGCCGTCCGCAAGCGTTCGCCCAGCCCCTACCTGCACGATCCCGAGGCCGGCTGGTTTTTATCGATCTGCCTGATTTCGGTGCTGATCATCGCCATCTACATCTGGAAGGATGGGGCCTACGCCGACCTGGATACAGCATTGCGGCATGCCGCCTTCAACGTGATTTCGATTGCCACCACCACCGGCTACGCCAGCGTGGATTACGCCACCTGGCCGATTTTTGCACCGCTGTGGATGCTTTTCCTGTGCAGTTTTGCCACCAGTGCCGGGTCGACCGGGGGCGGCATCAAGATGGCGCGGGCGCTGCTGCTCTATAAACAGGTCTATCGGGAAATTGTCCTGGCCATGCATCCGCGCGCCATTTACAACGTGCGCATCGGCGGTCAGGTGGCGCCGCAAAGCATTCTGTTTGCCGTGCTGGCCTTCGGCTTTGTGTACATGGTCAGCATCGTGTCACTGACCCTGCTGATGGTCTTCAGTGGCCTCGACGTCATCACGGCGTTTACCGCGATTGTCGCCAGCATCAATAACACCGGCCCCGGACTAGGTCAGGTTGGGCCGTCCACCACCTACGCCATCCTCAACGATTTCCAGACCTGGGTATGCACCTTCGCCATGCTGCTGGGCCGTCTGGAAATTTTCACCTTGCTGGTGGTCTTGAGTCCCTCATTCTGGCGCCGTTGATTTTTTGCCGGATTGCGGGGTCGACCGTAAAGCCACTGGTGCTCAGAACAGTTGAATCGCATCGTCGTGCTCATAGCCTTGACTCAAGGCCGTGCGCACCGATCGCAACTGGATTTCAAACTGCTCGCTTGCCAGCAGGCGCGTCAGGATGCGCTCCACCGTGCTTTCCATCTTGCCGCTGATCGTGGCCTCCTGATCCTGACTGGTGCCCAGCCAGCCATAGGCCTGCTCTACACCGTCCACCATTTCCTGCAGCAGGACGCGCACATCGGCCAGCATTTGGCGCTGCTGAATCCCGAGACTGTCGAGGGCCTGCTCGGTGCTCATCAAGGCAAGCTGCATTTGCTCTGCCTGATGCGCCGCAGAAACCCGCAAATCAATGTTTTCCGACAGCGCCTGCGCGGTTTCCGCCAGGATGGCGACGTTGTCACGCATCATCCCCGCTTCCGCTGATTTGGCATCTTCGGGCAAATTGGAGAGCACGATCGTCACCCGATCGTAGTTCACCGCAAGGCGCTTGCGGAATTCGAAGATGCGCCCGAGGCCAGAGACGTGATCGAGGATGGACTGTTCCAGCGCAGTCACTTCCCCCTGCGAACTCTGCATGACCTGACTGCCATCCTGGGCCGTAATCCGCACAAAGCAGTTCATCCCCAGCACATTGCAGGCTTCAGTCAAGGATTTTGCCAATTGCTCGTAGGTGGGACAGGCAATGCTGGTGCGCATGAAATTGAGCAAGGCACCGTTCTGACCGGCATTCGAGAGAAAGCTCATGGCCATTTGCTGCAAGGCAAATTTTTCCCGGACATGACTCTGTGCCATGCGATAGCGGGCAATCGCCGTCGCCACCTTGCGAATCAGGATTTCGGCATTGATCGGCTTGACGATCAACCCGGTCCCGCCGGAATCGTAAGCACGCATGTGTTCTTCCAGATCGGTATTGGCCGTCGCGAAAATGACCGGTACGCCCGAACGATCACGAATTTCTGAACAAGCCTGATAGCCATCGATATCGGGCATCTCGGCGTCCATCAACACCAGATCCGGCGAAATTGCCGCAAATTTTGCCAGCGCTTCGGCGCCGGAATCTGCCGTGACCACATCGTATTTTTTGGCCAGGATATTGCGGTGCAGCATGCGCGCCACCGGGTCATCATCGACAACCAGGACTAACCCACGAACGTCTGCTTCCGACATGACATCTCTCCCACGCTGATCATGCCGGCAGATTAACTTAAAGTAGCAATTTTATCAATATCTCTATAATCAACATTTCAAGGTAAAAAAAACGGACCCGAAGGTCCGTTGTTATCCTTGAGTGCCCTGATCAACGATCGCTGCTCTCCAGGGCCTTGGTGTTGGTTTCGACCTTGTAGCGCAGGCGCAGGCCGGCCAGGTAGCCTTGCAGGTCGTCCTGAGAGGCCATCGAGGTCAATTGCCCCTGCATGCCACGGCGTTGTTTTTCTTCGATACCTGCCCCCGCACTCACCTTGTTCAGACGGAACAGGACGTAGCCAGCCCCCGGCACCTCAACCCCGGCATAGGCCGGCAGTTTGGTGGCATCCAGGCGGAAAACCGCGGGCACGGCCAAGGGAGGAATGGCCCGGGGATCAAAACGGGAAACCGATTTCACCGCGCCCCAGTTCAGCGCATCTTCCCCTTTGCGCAAGGCGGCCAGCTTGCCCTCACCCGCAGCGCGCGCCAATTTCTGCGCCTCCTCGGTTTGCAGCAGCAGCGTGATCTTGTCCTGCAGGCTCTCGAAGGCCGGTACGCTTGCGGCCTTGTATTCGGCAATCCGCGCCACTACCAGCGTATTGGGCGCAATTTCAACGGCTTCGGTATTGCGCTTGCTCTTCACTACATCGTCGGAGAACAGGCTGGTGAGCAGCTTGGGATTAGCAAACACGCCGGCCGCCGGGTTAGCCTGACGGCCCAGCCAATCGGTTTTCTGTATCTTGAGCTTGAACTGCTCGGCCAAAGGTTGCAGGCTGTCTGACTGCTCATACGCCATATTGGTCAGATTTTCTGCCGCTTCGGCGAACTTGCGCGACGCTGCCGTCTTTTTGAGTTCATCCTCGATCTCACCACGGACCTCGGCCAGCGCCTTGCCCTTGGCCGCGTGAATACCCGTCAGCTTGATGATGTGAAAACCAAAGTCCGATTCGACAATGCCCGAGATTTCACCGTCC
>JAKLLI010000302.1 GCA_023150195.1 Azonexus sp. | reverse complement strand
AAGGCATGTTCTACGAGCAGCTGGAAATGGGCCTGAGTCAGGCGTACGACTATGCGGGCGAAGTCATGGCCTGCAACATGATGAGTGAAGACGCCGGTGAGGGCATTGATGCCTTCATGCAAAAACGCCAGCCGAACTATATCGGTCGCTAAAAACGATTGAAATCAGGTCGTTGACCGAGGCGGGGTAACCCCGCTTAACGGTGGGCAGCGACCAGGCTTGCCAGCGAACTGACCGAGCGCAGGTGCTGGCGGCTGGCTTCGTCGCCGGCCTCAAGGACGATGCCGTATTTTTTCTTGAGGCCGAGCACCAGTTCCAGTGCATCGATGGAATCCAGTCCCAGGCCTTCATCGCTGAACAGGGGAGCATCACTGTCGATCTCGTCGGGCGTGATGTCTTCCAGATTCATTGTTTCGATGATGAACAGTTTCAGTTCCTGATGCAGTGTGTCCATGGTCGGCGTCGCTATGCGGAAAATCTCGAGGGGCGAATTATAGGGGGCTGGGCATGCTGGAGCCGAGCACTTCACTGAAAAAACGCTCGCGTTCCAGTCGGAATCCGGCGGCATTACGGTGTCCTCCTCCGCCGTAGCGCAGCGCGATGGCCGCAACATCAACGGCACCCTCAGAACGGAGCGATGCCTTGATTTCGCCGTCAGCCGCGTATTGCCAGATCAGTCCGAAGGTGCCAGAGCGTTGCGCGAGCAGGTGTCCAACTTCCGAGGCGAACAGCGCATTGGCGTTGATGGCCAGCCCGGTCACTTCATGCCAGACCTGATTTTGGTCCGTGATCGTGGGTTGACCGTGGCGCACGGCTTGCAAGGCATCTGCCGGCTCGCCACGCAGCCGGGCCGGGCAAACCAGGCGACTGTTTGCCAGTTGCCGGGCTTCTTGCATGAAAAAGGTTTCAATGGCCTCGCCGCGCTGCAGGGCCCGTTGGTAGGCGTCGGTCTCAGGGACAGGCATCGAGGTGATGTCGCGCAGCCAGCCATTGAAATCGAAAGGTGCAAGACGCAATTGCCGGCAAAAGGCCCGCGTGCCCGGCAGTGAAAATCGCCACAAGTCCTGGTCTTCAATATGGCGCAAGGGCAGGGGCATTGGTTCGGCGCCATGAAAATGTTCCCAGCTCAGGCGTACACCGGATTTGTCCATGTCGAAGTGCAGCCGGAGGTTCTTTTCGGGGTCGCAGGATTCATGTTGGCGGACGGTGTCGTTGGCTGGGTTCAGGAATTGCTGCATCGCCGAGACATGGTGATCCAGCACCGTGATGGCATGGGCGAATCCTGCCATTTCGTCCAGCGAGGCGGGCGAAAAGGTGTAATCCAGCAGGTAGACCGTCGCATCACGAACCTCGTCGACCAGCCAGCGATCACCGTGATGCATGGCCCGATAGATTGCGCTGTCGCCCAAGGCTAACCAGGCGGCAAATGCAGCGCCGAATCCGTCCAGGCAGTCGGCATGGTAATAGACCAGATGGCGCATTTCAGTAGTGCGGCGGAATTTCGTCGCGCAGACTACGGAACTCACCGGGTTGCGCGCTGCTCATTTGATCGCGCAGGCTGCGCAATTCTGCGAACAGGAATTCAAGCTGTTGCTGTTGTCGAAAAACCGTGCGATTCAGCGCATCGATCTGGTCTTCATGAAAGCTGATCTTGATTTCCAGATCGTTCAGTCGGGATTCCATGGGGGCCTTTTAACTGTGAAGAGGTGGCTTGAGGCGTGGTGTCGCGTTTTCTGGACTGGTGGCGTTCATACAGCAGGGGCAGGGTGGCGCCAATCAGTGTCAACGCACACAGGCCAAAAATGAGCCATCCGGTATTCATTGCCGTTCTCCAAAAGACGGGGCGAATAGTACCGCATAGAAAATAATTTGCCGAAAAGCTTGACAGGCTCAGGGATGCGTCTATAATGCGCGCTTCTTCAGGCGGTTAGCTCAGTTGGTTAGAGCGCCACGTTGACATCGTGGAGGTCGTTGGTTCGATTCCAATACCGCCTACCAAATACCTGACGGAGCTGAATTGATCTCTTTCCGAACTTGCAACGCAGTTCAGAAACTCTAGACCGAGTCAGCTTTCGTTCGATAAAAAAGTGCGGCTCATCCCGCACTTTTTTTTTGCCCTGATTTTTCCCGAGAATCCGCCATGCCCGATATCAAACTGCCTGATGGTTCCATCCGCTCTTTCGAGCAGCCTGTCACTGTTGCCGAGGTGGCAGCCAGTATTGGCGCAGGACTTGCCAAGGCCGCGCTGGGTGGCAAGGTCAACGGCGTGCTGGTGGATACCTCCTTCCGTATCGCGCAGGATGCCGATCTGGCGATCGTGACCGACAAGGATGCGGAAGGGCTGGAGATGATTCGCCACTCCACGGCGCATTTGCTGGCGTATGCGGTGAAGGAGTTGTTCCCGGATGCTCAGGTCACGATTGGTCCGGTGATCGAGCATGGCTTCTATTACGATTTTGCCTACAAGCGCCCGTTTACCCCGGATGATCTGGTGGCGATCGAGAAGCGCATGGCGGAGCTGGCGAAAAAGGATATCCTGGTCAGTCGGGAAGTCTGGTCGCGTGACGATGCCGTGAAGTTCTTCGTGGATCAAGGCGAGAAATACAAGGCGGAACTGATTGCCGCAATTCCGGCAGATCAGGATGTATCGCTCTATCGTGAAGGCGATTTCATCGATTTGTGCCGTGGACCGCACGTGCCGACCACGGCCAAGCTCAAGGTCTTCAAGTTGATGAAGGTCGCGGGCGCCTACTGGCGTGGCGACCATCGCAACGAACAGTTGCAGCGCATCTATGGAACGGCCTGGGCGAAGAAGGAAGATCTTGAAGCCTATCTGCATATGCTGGAAGAGGCTGAAAAGCGCGACCACCGTCGTCTGGGCAAGCAATACGATCTGTTTCATATGCAGGACGAAGCACCGGGGCTGGTGTTCTGGCATCCCAAGGGCTGGG
>JAKLLI010000301.1 GCA_023150195.1 Azonexus sp. | reverse complement strand
AGGAATCTCTCCAAGCGCTGGAATAACAAAAGAGACTTCCTAGGCCAATCATCCTCAATCTATAGCGTTTTACCGTAAATCTTCAACCACTCGTTATAGCCATGCCTTTGCAACAACCCTGACCCCTGCTCGGTTGTAGCCAATCCGGAGGAATATCGATTTCTGTTGGTGATTGACGGCTATCACGACGCGCTTTTCTAAGCGCAACTCTCACAAGCCAGCTTCGGCTGGGTTTTTTATTGCGTATCCAGGCAGTTGCGCCCCATCCTCGGTACCAACAGCCGATGAATAACCAGTGATAAACCGCACGCTATCGCTGGCCCCCAAAATTGGGGGCCAAAACCATTATTTGGGGGCCATCCTCGACGAGCCTAACTCCTTGGATGACGCCTCTAGGTAAGCTGACATGGGTTTAGCCCCCTACCCCAACAACCGCCCATAAAACAGCGTCCCACCAAGCAATGAAAAAAACCAAAGCCAATTAAGGAGAATTTTTTAGGCTGGAAACAGTTGAAACACGGTGGGACAAGGGTTTTTCGAGTATTTAGTTTGAGGCCAAGCGCCTGCACGGCGGCCCCCATTCTGGCCCCCAAAACGCAAAACCGTGGGACTGAAAGCAAAAAAGCCAACCTAATGGTTGGCTTAACTGCTTGTTTCTACTGCTTGTTTCTTGGTCGGGGCGGCGGGATTCGAACTCGCGACCCCTTGCACCCCATGCAAGTGCGCTACCAGGCTGCGCTACACCCCGACGAGCCGCGCATTGTACCTGAAAAAATTTTTTTTCATAGTCGCAGCAACTCAATAATGGAGATTAATTCGGCTTTGAGACCGAGTGCCGGCCGTTTCTCCACAACGGATTCATTCACCACAGGCTCTTCCACCCCACCTTCATCAAGCCGGTTACGCGCACCACTGATGGTAAAGCCCTGATTATAAAGAAGCTCACGAATCCGGCGCACCAACAGCACTTCGTGATGCTGGTAGTAACGGCGATTTCCTCGCCGTTTGACCGGCTTCAACTGATTGAACTCCTGCTCCCAATAACGCAACACATGCGGTTTGACACCGCAAAGTTCGCTCACTTCGCCAATGGTGAAGTAACGCTTGGCCGGAATGGGTGGCAACTCTTCGCCACCCGCTGGTTTATGCCGCGGTTCCATCGAATGCAAGCTCGACATCAGATTTCAGTTTCTGGCTGGCGTGAAAGGTCACCACACGCCTTGCGGTAATCGGAATTTCTTCGCCGGTTTTGGGATTGCGACCGGGACGCTGAGGCTTGTCGCGCAACTGGAAATTGCCGAATCCGGACAATTTCACACCATCTCCCGTTTCAAGGGCATTCCGAATTTCTTCAAAAAATGCCTCCACCATGTCTTTGGCTTCGCGTTTGTTGAGACCAACCTGCTCAAAAAGCAAATCGGCAAGTTCAGCCTTGGTGAGCGTCATTGTGGTTTTTTCCATCAGGCACGCAGTTGAGCACCGAATGCCTGCTCCAGACAGGACACCAGTTGCTGCATTGCAGCATCAACTTCAGAATCTAGCAAAGTGCGTTGAGTATCTTGCATAACTATCCGGAACGCAAGACTTTTCTTGTTTTCAGGCACCCCTTTTCCGACGTAAACATCGAACAGCTGAACGTCCTGAATCAAGGCATTTTGGGCGGCTTTCAAGCGATCCAGCAAGGTCTGCAAAGGCAAGGCCTGATCGACCAGAACGGCGAGGTCACGCGTCACCGCGGGGAATTTCGAGACCTCGGCATAACACGGTACCGGAACAGCCGATTTAACAACGGAAAAATCCAGCTCAAATACGATGGGCGCATTCGGAAAGTCGTACTTCTGTACCCACTCCGGATGCAACTCCCCAATACACCCCACTTCGATATCGCCCAGCAACACGCGGGCCGCACGCCCCGGGTGTAGTGCAGGATGGCTCATTTTCTCGAAACGCAGGGCAAGTGGTGCCAGCAAGGCTTCGATATCACCTTTGACGTCGTAAAAATCGGTTTTGCGTGTGCCGCCAGCCCAACCTTCAGGCAGCGCGTTGCCGTAGGCGAGACCCCCGAGTCGCCAGGGCTGGCTGAAACCAGCCACGGGCGCGCCATCCGCAATACGATGAAAGGTTCGCCCAACTTCAAACAGCCGAACCCTGCCTTGCTTGCGCTTGAGGTTGGTTGAGAGGTTCGAAATCAGGCCGCCGAACAGCGTCGACCGCATCACGGCCATCTGGCTGGCAATCGGGTTGGCCAAACGAATCAACGCCGATTCATCGCGTTGACCGGAGAAGTCTGCTTCCCAGTCCGCTTCGACAAACGCGAAATTAACCACCTCCTGATAGCCACGATCCGCCAGCATCTGACGCACCCGGTAGGCCGGACGGACCGATTCCGGCTGCCGCATCATGACCATACGGCCCTTGGGCGCCGACGATGGAATATTGTCGTAGCCATACAAGCGGGCAATTTCTTCGATCAAATCCTCTTCGATTTCCATGTCGAAACGCCAACTGGGCGGCGTGACCAGAAATTCATCGCCTTGCTGCTCGAATGACAGGGCAAGCCCCTTGAACAATTCGGCAATACGTGCCGAGCCCAGATTCAATCCCAGCACCTTTTCGGCACGGGCAGTCCGCAAACACACCGGTTTGCGAGCAGGCAGTTCGGCCTGGGCCTCGATAACCGGCCCGGCCTGTCCACCGCATACCGTCAAAATCAATTGAGTGGCACGTTCCATGGCAGCGCGCGTGATTCCGAAATCAACGCCCCGCTCAAACCGATGGGAGGCATCAGATGCAAAGCCATAACGGCGTGCACGACCGGCGATGGCCTTGGGCGCAAAAAACGCCGACTCCAGAAAGATGCTCGTGGTTTCGAGCGTGACACCGCTTTCTTCCCCCCCCATGATCCCAGCCAGGGCCAATGCCTTGGCATGATCGGAAATCACCAGCACATCGGC
>JAKLLI010000300.1 GCA_023150195.1 Azonexus sp. | reverse complement strand
TGGCGAATCAGTCCAAGAATAAGCGCCAGCCGGGCGCCTTGAGTGTGGGCATCGCGATACCAGTCCCACAGCCGCTCGATCCAGTGTTCGCTTTTTTCTTCGGCATCCAGAGTCAACAACATTGCCGCCAGGCTGGGCTGAATGCTGTTGTCGTGCAGCTTGCGCAAATTACGCTCAAGGCTGTCGTAATCGCCCGCCAGCAACATGGCGGCCATTCGTGCGCCAGCCGGAGGGACAAAGCTGGGCACGTATTCATTCGCCGGTCGGTAGCCGAGGCGCTCAAGTCGGCCAAACAACCGGATGGCGGGGCGCTCGATCAACGGGTAAAGCAGGCGACCGGCTTGCTTGAGATATCTACGGTAATTCATGGTGCGCGACTGCCGCTTTAGCCTTCCTTGTTACGCATGAAATCGGCGGTATTGAAGAAATTTTCCAGCAGCTTGGCGCGGATGCTTTCCTCGATACCTACATCTTCCATCGCCAGCACCATGCAGGCGACCCACTGGTCGCGTTCCTGCGTGCCGATGGCAAAGGGCATGTGGCGGGCGCGCAGGCGCGGATGACCAAACTTTTCAACGAACAGATCGGGGCCACCAAACCAGCCGGACAGGAACATGTAGAGCTTGTCGCGCGAGCCTTTAAGGTCGTCCGGATGCATGGAACGCAGTTCCTTGAACTGGACGACGGTATCCATCAACTCGTAAAAACGGTCGCACAGCTGGCCGACGGCAGCATCGCCGCCGATCTTGTCGTAGGTGGTGGCTTCGGTATTCATGCTTTCTCCCTGACCGGCTTAGCGACTGCCCCGCGGTTTGCGGGCCGGCGCGCCGGGTCGTGTTGTTTTTGGATTCGCTGCGGCGCGACCAGGATTGCCAAAGGGTGCACTACGGCGGGTTGCTGCCGGTTTTTGGGTTCTTTCGCCGGTCGACCGGGCGAATTCTCCATTTTTTGGCGCGCTTTTCAAGCCGGTGTGGGCACTGGACTTGAGACCCGTTCCTGCCGGTTGCCAGGCGGGGATCAGCTGCTTTTTGCCGTTACCAATCAAATCGGCGCGGCCCATGGCTTTGAGCGTACCGCGCAGGAGCGGCCAGTTTTCGGGATCGTGATAGCGCAAGAATGCTTTGTGCAGCCGGCGCTGCTGTAGTTTGCGCACGGCACCGACCACTTCCCCGCCCTGCCGGTGCAGCTTTTTCAGCGGGTTGCGTTCGCTGTGGTACATGGTCGTGGCCAGCGCCATGGGCGTGGGCAGGAAGGTCTGGACCTGGTCCAGGCGGAAATTGTTTTTCTTCAGCCACAGCGCCAGATTGAGCATGTCCTCGTCGGTGGTGCCCGGGTGAGCGGCGATGAAATACGGGATCAAGTATTGTTCCTTGCCGGCTTCTCGGGAGAAGCGATCGAACAACTGTTTGAAGCGGTCGTAGCTGCCCATGCCGGGCTTCATCATCTTCGATAGCGGCCCTTCTTCCGTATGTTCCGGGGCAATCTTGAGATAGCCGCCCACGTGGTGGGTCACCAGTTCCTTGATGTATTCAGGTGAGCGCACGGCGAGGTCGTAACGCAGACCGGAACCGATCAGCACTTTTTTCACGCCCTTGAGCGATCGAGCCTTGCGGTAAAGCGAAATCAGTTGTGAATGATCGGTCCCGAGGTTGTCACAAATGTCCGGATAGACACAGGAGAGGCGGCGACAGGCCGATTCGATCTTTTCGTCCTTGCATTTCAGGTGATACATGTTGGCCGTCGGGCCGCCCAGATCGGAGACGATGCCGGTAAAGCCCGGCGTCTTGTCGCGCATTTCCTCGATTTCACGGATCACCGAATCTTCGGAGCGGCTCTGGATGATGCGGCCTTCGTGTTCGGTAATCGAGCAGAAGGTACAGCCGCCAAAACAACCCCGCATGATGTTGACCGAGAAGCGGATCATTTCCCAGGCCGGAATCTTGGACTCGCCGTAGGCGGGATGTGGTCGCCGTGCATAGGGCAACTCGTAGACGCCATCCAGCTCTTCGGTGGTCAGCGGGATCGGTGGCGGATTGAGCCAGACATCGCGTTCGCCGTGGGCCTGGCGCATGGCGCGGGCGTTGCCGGGATTGGATTCGAGGTGGAAGGTGCGCGACGCATGTGCGTAAAGCACGGGATCGTCTTTGACCTGCTCGTAGGCGGGCAGACGCACCACCGTGTGGGCGCGCCGTTCGCGCCGGGCAGCCAGTCGCTCACTACGCGACACAATGCGGATCGGCTGGGCACCGTCTGCGGTCGACGGCGCGTTTTCACCGGTTTCTTTTACGGGTTCTTTTCCATTTTCGCAGCCCGTTTGGGTGCTGCCCTCGTCCATCGCATACGGATCGGCGTGTTTGACCAGCGGTCCCGGCGTATCCACCTCCGTCGAATCCATTTCTTCCCAGTCTGCCCCGGGAAACCAGCCCGGTGGCATCATGAAGGCGGTGCCGCGCAGATCGCGGATCTCGCTGATTCTTTCGCCGCGCGCCAGACGATGGGCCAGTTCGACAATCGCCCGTTCGGCATTACCGAACACCAGCAAATCCGCCTTGGAATCCGGCAATACCGAACGGCGAACCTTGTCCGACCAGTAATCGTAATGGGCGATGCGGCGCAGGCTGGCTTCGATGGAGCCAATCACCACCGGCGTGCCGGGAAAGGCCTCGCGGCAACGCTGGGCATAGACCGTGACCGCACGATCGGGACGCTTGTTGGGCTCGGCATTGGGCGTATAGGCATCATCCGAGCGCGGCTTGTGGTCCGCTGTGTAGCGGTTGACCATGGAATCCATATTGCCGGCGGTGACGCCGAAAAACAGGTTGGGTTTTCCCAGTTTGCGGAAGTCGACCGCAGCATTCCAATCGGGCTGGCAGATGATGCCGACGCGAAATCCCTGGGCTTCCAGCAACCGCCCGATCAGCGCCATGCCAAAGCTGGGATGGTCGATATAGGCGT
>JAKLLI010000299.1 GCA_023150195.1 Azonexus sp. | reverse complement strand
CCTCGCCAGATGGCCAGCACGCTGGTTTCACCGGAGAAGGGGTCCTGTTTGTCCTCAAACACCACGGCAGACCAATCGGGCTCATCGCCGATGGTGAGCCCGAGTTTTTCGATCTGCTGGCGGATGGCTGCGCACAGGGCGAGGCCGACCGCCGGATCGGGCGGTGTCGGTGACACGGGGTCAGCCTTTTTGCGCAGCGCTCAGGCGGGCCGAGGCATCGGCCCAGGCCTTGCAAGCATCGAAGGTCGACTGGGCAATGCCGGGGATTTCCTGATAGGCCGCCGGCAGTCTGTCCTCAACCAGATCGTGCATTTGCGAGGCCCATTCCGAAGCAATCCGCTTGAGCTTTTTCACTTCCTTGTCGAGGGCGGCGATGTCGTCTTCGCTCATGATTTTCTCCCTGAAAAAAGCCCTTACAGGCCGGCGACTTCGGAATGCATGCCGATCCGCTCGATGGCGACGGACAAGAGCTTGTCGGCTTCATCCTTCATTTTGGAGAAGCTGGCGAAGCCAAAGCGATGCACATCGCGCAGGGTCTTGTCGACCACCACCAGCTTGCCGACGGTAATCAGGGCGCGGCCAAAACCTTCGTGGGTCAGGTGAATCAGGGGGACGGCCAGCAGCTTGCATTCCTTCTCGATCAGCACCGCAATGGCGTTGTAGAAGGCCTTGACGCGGGCGATGGTGATGTCGTCCGGATCGCCGATCAGCGGGATTTCCGCCTTGCGTTCCTTGGTCATGATGTAGGGGTCGAGAATCTGCTCGACGCTCTGGCCGGCATAGGTGCCATAGGTGTCGAGGGCGCGCATCTGGCGGGCCATTTCCTTGATGAAATCGGTGTCGAAGATGGGATCGGTAGCGGTGGCGAGGGACATGGTGTTACTCCAGTGGGGATAGACGGGAAGGGCTGTCGAGGGGCAGCAGCGTGGGTTCGGGCATCAGGCCGGGGAGCAGGCTGGCGGCAATGCGGGCCAGGACGAGTGCACCGGTAAACCCGCAAATGGCGCCAAAAGCGGCGGCGCTGTCCTGGCCGGTGAGGGCGCTGCCGATGCCGGCGCCAAGCAGCATGGCGATGGCCGGGAACAGGTAGCCGAGCAGGGCGGACAGGGTGAGCCGGCTGTGCGGCAGCGCCACGCGGACTTCGTCGCCGGCGCGAATGCCCTGGGGGGCATGCAGGGTTAACAAGGTGGCGGGACGGCCATCGGCCAGCTTGCCGATGCCGCAACTGCTGCCATGTCCGCAACTGCGGCAGCCGCCAGTTTCCATGGCGACAATGGCGCGGTCGCCGTCGATGCGCTGGACGATGGCGCGATGTTCGATCAGTTCGGTACTCATCAGCCTTCCCAGCCTTCCTCGGCCATGGTGTCGAAGCGGTCGGCGGATTTGGCCTGGGTTTGCGCGTTAACCGCACGATCGATCCAGGCCACGCCCCCTTCGGTCATGGCTTTTGAAATCTCCAGTAACAGATCATCGATGGCGTCGACTTCGTTAACGCGGATGGGCTGAATACCCTTGGCCATCAGTTTCTTGATGGCGGAGGCGCCGATCGCCATCACATAAACCGCCGCGCAGCCCTCCAGAAAATCGACCTTGGCGGCGAGTTTGTCCTCGTTGCCGTCCATCGCTTCTTCTGCAAACTCGGCAACGCCCACCAGCGTGGCTTTGTCCGGCGTGACCTCGTAGACCGCAAAACCCTCGGCGGCGCCGAAATGCTGATTGACGCGGCTACGGTCTGTGGATGCAAAGGCGACCTTGATCACGGCTTCCGGCTCCCGCTTAATGGACCAGACCAACTGCAGACGACGTGATGACATGGGGTTCGCCGGTGCCGGCATCGGCACGGTAGATGGATTGGTAAGGTTCGAGTTCATGGTGTTGGCTCAGCATCAGGTTGGCGATATCGAACAGGGCTTGCCGGGTTCCCCGGTAGCCCACCCAGGTGCGGGCATAACCGCCCACGTGGTCGTATTGCGGAAAGCCGGCACGCAGCAGCGGCAGGCCGAGGCGGGATGCGGTCTCAGCGGCATGCGAATTGGCCATGATGAATTGGGCATCGGCGGCCCGCGCCGCCTTTTCCATGTCTTCCAGATCGCCGACGATGACCTGTGCCACCGGCAGCGACATCAGGCTGTCGTGTTTGTGCGGGCTGACGGCAGCGACAATGTCCGCGCCCATGCCACTCAGAAAACGGATTTGCATGCCCAGCAGATCGGGATCGGCGGCCAGCGCCACGCGCGCGAATCCGGTCATGAAATGGCAGTCGACCATGGCATCCTGCAATTGCGCCCGCTGGCGTTCGATCCGCTGCGGGACCGGGTTGCCGGAAATGTCGGCCAGGGCTTGCGTGAAGGCATCGCAATCGTCCAAGCCCATCAATCCCTGGAAACGAAAATCGGGCACGCCGGTTTTCGCCTTCAGCAGATCGGCGGCTTTGTACAGCGAAGGGCCGACCACCAGTGTCGCGGTCGACTCGCCCATGGCCTCGATTTCTGCACGGGGCGTACCGCCGATGGTGAGCGAGGAAAATTCCGCCTCTACCAGATGGCCATCCAGTGAATCGCCAATGTCCGGCAGGATCACGGCGCGCAGCCCAAAATATTCGATCCACTCGCGGATCGCTTCAATATCGCCCGGCGTCAGCATTGCCGATGCCAGTACGTTGACCTGCTTGGGGCGCTTGCCGACAACATTGCTCGCTGGGACCAGCGTGTTGACGATGGCCTCGATGGCCAGCGCATAACCGCTTTCCAAGCAACCGAGGTAATCCGGCGTATTGACCGCGACCACGCCCACGTGGGCAAACTCGGGGTGGGCGCTGCGGAAATCGCGCACCGAACGGTGAATGTCCGTGCCCTGGGTTTCCGACAGCCCGGTAGTGACCAGACCAATCACGTCCGGCTTGCTTTTGTCGCACAGCGTGCGCAGCGCTTCGATCACATTCTCGTCGGCACCCATGATGG
>JAKLLI010000298.1 GCA_023150195.1 Azonexus sp. | reverse complement strand
CGCCACGCAACGTATCCGTCAATTCGCACAACAACTGTAAACAGAGAGAACACTCATGACTCATCCGCTGCAAGCCACCATCGACGAACTTTGGGAAAAGCGTACTGAACTGACCACGCAATCCGCTGACGCGATCAAAATCATCGAATCCGTGATCGGTGATCTGGACAGCGGCAAGTTGCGGGTTGCCGAGAAGATCAACGGGGAGTGGGTCGTCAACCAGTGGGCCAAGAAAGCCGTGCTGCTTTCCTTCCGTACCCGCGACAACCGCGTTCAGAAGGCCGGCGACATCAACTTCTACGACAAGGTGGATACCAAGTTCCAGGGCTGGACAGAGGAACAGTTCAAGGCCGGCGGCTTCCGCGTGGTGCCGGGTGCCTTTGCCCGCAAGGGTTCGTACATCGCCAAGAACTGCGTGCTGATGCCTTCCTACGTCAACATCGGCGCCCACGTCGATGAAGGCACCATGGTCGACACCTGGGCGACCGTGGGTTCCTGCGCCCAGATCGGCAAGAACGTGCACCTCTCCGGTGGCGTTGGCATTGGTGGCGTGCTGGAGCCGATCCAGGCCGGACCGGTCATCATCGAAGACAACTGCTTCATCGGCGCCCGTTCGGAAGTCGTCGAAGGCGTCGTCGTTGGCGAAAACTCCGTGATCTCGATGGGCGTCTACATCGGCCAGAGCACCCCGATTTACGACCGCGAAACCGGCGAAATCACCTACGGCAAGATTCCGGCCGGCTCCGTCGTCATCTCCGGATCCCTGCCAAAGGATGGCGGAAAATACAGCCTCTACGCTGCGATCATCGTCAAAAAGGTGGACGCACAAACCCGTTCCAAGACCAGCATCAACGAACTGCTGCGCGCCTAACCCTGTTCATCGAAGGCCCAGGCCATGATCCTCGACAAACTGTTCCAGCTGATGTCGGAAAAGCAGGCGTCGGATATTTTCATCTCCGCCGGCACGACCATCCACATCAAGATTCAGGGCAATACCATGCCCGTGAATCAGCAGATCATGTTGCCCGACATGATCGAAAAAATTGCTTATGAACTGATGTCGCCCGATCAGGCCCGGGTTTTCGAGGCCAACAACGAAATGAATCTTTCATTCGGGGTGCCGCAGGTGGGCAACTTCCGGGTGAATATTTTTCGCCAGCGCGGTTCCATCGGGATTGTGATCCGTTTCGTGCTGGGCAATATTCCGGTGCTGGAAACGCTGGGCCTGCCCCACGTGCTGGCCGACCTGATTATGGAGAAGCGGGGCCTGGTGCTGATTGTCGGCGCGACCGGTTCCGGGAAATCGACCACCATCGCATCTATGCTCGACCATCGGAATGCGACACGGACAGGCCATATCCTGACCGTGGAAGACCCCATCGAATTCCTGTTCAAGCACAAAAAATCCGTGGTCAATCAGCGTGAAATCGGCATGGATACCGCCGACTGGCACAGTGCGCTGAAAAACGCCATGCGGCAGGCGCCGGATTGCATCCTGATTGGTGAAATCCGCGATCGCGACACCATGCAGGCCGCAATTTCCTACGCGCAAACCGGCCACCTCTGCCTGGCCACGCTGCATGCCAACAACTCCTACCATGCACTGAACCGGATCATCAGCTTTTTCCCGATGGAAAACCGGCCTGCACTCTTCCTTGATCTTTCAGTGGCCTTGCGCGCTGTCGTTTCCCAACGGCTGGTCCGCAAGCCGGATGGCAAGCGCATTCCGACCTGCGAAATCATGCTGAATACCCGGCACATCAGCGAATTGATCGAGCGCGGCGAAGTCCAGTCGATCAAGGATGCGATGGAGCAAACCCTGGCACCGGGATCGCAAACCTTCGAACAGGATCTTTTCCGCCTCTATCACGAGGGCGAAATCACCCTCGACGAAGCCCTGGCCAATGCCGATTCGCCGACCAATCTCTCGTGGCTGATCAACAACTCCGAATTCTCCAACGGCACCAAGGAAGAGAAAAAGCCGGACATCAGCCTCGACTTTGACACCACCAATGCCGGCGGCGCTTCCTTCAAGGAATTCACGCTCAGTCTGGCCGACCCGGAATAAACCATGTCCGACCCGACGCTGGCGCTGGCGCGCCAAATCATGGCCTGCCCTTCCGTCACGCCTGACGATGCCGGCTGCATGGCACTGCTCGGTGCCCGCCTGGAACCGCTGGGTTTTACGCTGGAAACCATCAATCGTAACGGCGTTACCAACCTCTGGGCGCGCCGTGGCAACACCGCCCCGCTCTTCGTCTTCGCCGGTCACACCGATGTCGTGCCGACCGGACCGCTGGACAAATGGACCTCCCCACCCTTTGCCCCGGAAATTCGCGACGGCATGCTCTACGGTCGCGGTGCAGCGGACATGAAATCTTCCGTCGCGGCGTCGTTGACCGCCACCGAAGCCTTCGTTGCGGCGTACCCCGAGCATACGGGTTCGATTGCTTTCCTGCTCACCTCGGACGAAGAAGGCGATGCCACCGACGGCACCGTTGCGGTGGTCGAAGCGCTCAAGGCGCGCGGCCAGCGCCTGGACTATTGCATCATCGGCGAACCGACCTCGGTGAACACGCTGGGCGACATGATCAAGAACGGGCGTCGCGGCTCGCTCTCCGGCGTACTGAACGTCAAGGGCATCCAGTGTCACATCGCCTACCCGGAAAAGGGGCGCAATCCAATTCATCAGGCAGCACCCGCCATTGCCGAACTGGCGGCTACCGAATGGGATCAGGGGAATGACTATTTCCCGCCGACCACCTGGCAGATTTCCAATATTCACGGCGGCACCGGCGCCACCAACGTCGTCCCCGGTCAACTTGAAATCAAGTTCAATTTCCGTTTTTCCACGGCCAGCACACCGGAGGGGCTTCAGCAGCGCCTGTGCGGCATTCTCGACAGGCATGGCCTGGACTACGACATCCGGTGGACATTGGGTGCCCGCCCCTTCCTCACCGGCCGCGGCCCGCTGGCCGATGCGGCCAGCGCCG
>JAKLLI010000297.1 GCA_023150195.1 Azonexus sp. | reverse complement strand
CCAATGGTCCATCGAACTGGGGGAATAGGCTACCTTGTATCGACGTGCGAGGTCGCGCACAAAGCCGGCGACCCCCACCGTCGGGATCGTCAGCGACCGACGCCCCTCCTCATCACGACGCTTGCGACGACGGCTGCGGAACACGACAAGTTTCCCGTCTATGACCAGCCTGCGCGAAATCCGTGGCGTGTCGGTCTCAACCACAAGGGGCGCCGCATCATCGCCAGCACCGCCAACGACGTCGCGAGGCGCCATCGCCGGCAAATCGACCCCCCATTTCTGGGCCGTCTCTCGAATGATTGCCTCAATGTCCCCCAGCGGCTGTACTCGCCCATCAGGGGTTTCACGTGTCGCTTTTGCATAGACGCCCGTTGCGAGGCGGAGCACGACACCCTCGCGCAGCAAGACGCTCAGGGCATGTGTCACCTGCGTCCGGCTCCCCAGCGCAGCCACGTCCGAGCGCAGCACAACCGTGCCCGAACGACGCCGAATCGACTGACGCATCCGATCCTCAAGCTTCATGCCGCACCTCTTTCAAAGCCATGCCGGAATTTTAACAATCACACTCAAGAAACTCAATTTTCTCAATTACTACCGCAATTTATGACACTACTCCATGCCGGAACTCCGGCACAATTTGTCAAGAAGAATGTCCGTCAATGACGACCATCATCACTCCTGCGGCACCAGCCCTGACACCGATCTCAAGAGAGGTAAAACATCCAGGTCGGTGACTGCATCTGCCATTGCGGTCAGCTCGGGCGTCTGCGAAATGAAGATCTCCTGCGCGTACCCGCCCAAACGCAGCACCTCGCGCTTCATCGCCATGAACATGCGCTTGCGCGCCGGATCCAGGGCGCCATCGGCGTCGTCACTGATGAGCGTGCCGTAACAGCGGCCGCTGTTCTGCGCCAGGTACAGAGCCACCGCGCGCACCAGACACTCGTTCACCCAGACCCGTTCTCCTCCGCTCATCTGCTCGACCCGCTTTCGTTGCCCGGATTCGCCGTCGCGGACCTCGATGACGAAGCCCTCGCGCCGCTCGCCCTTGCGGCTCTCAATCTGGGTCAGCAATGACACGGAGAACAACGGGCCATATCCGGCCAACCGCAGGTCGTTGGCGAGGCCCATTTGTCATTTCCCATGAAGCAATATTGCGGGTTACCATTTGCGGTTACCGTGCCTTGACCGGGCACACCATCGCAAACCTGAATCGGTAGGAACGAGAACCAGTCAGCATGCACCGATTCGCTCTGACGAGGTTCATCGTTGAAACAACCCACCGCCGCTTCGCTTTCCATCCTCCGCTTCTGGCGCGATCTGGAAATCTTCAACATCCCGACAGCACCTTCCGCGAAGGACGCCACGGAGCAGACCAAGATCATCACCCTGCGGCCCGGCGAGACCCTTCCATGGGAGCGTGCGGAGTTCAAGCCAAGCGAACAGTACGGCTATGTCCATGTCGTCTATGTGGGCGTGGCGGATACCGAGGATCTCGCCCGTTTGCTGCTGCAGGCAGTTTTCCCCGATCAGGACTTGAGCGAACGCGAGCGGCAGCGCGCTTCGGGTAACGGCTGGCTGGCGGCTTTCGTTGCGACCGAGAACGGAAGCCCGAAACTCGACAGTTACCTGGCTTCGAGCTTTGCCCACGGGGTGGATGCGCTTTGGCACTCGGAATCGCTGGAAAACATCAACGCCCGTCTGGAGCGGGCCCGCGAAGAATTTACCCAGCGCCGCCACAAATTGGCACAGCCAGAGGCCGACGCGGCCGGCGCGCAAGCCCTTCCTTCGCCACTCACCTGGAATGACCTCGAGGAAGAACTGCGCATCGTTCGCAATCTGCTCGGCAAGGGGGCCGAAGCCACAGGCATCGATTGGCGCGTCGTGATACGGGCGTCGCGGGTGAAGCGCAGCTATCTTGACGACAACCTGGAGGCGGCGACCGATTATCTGAACTCGTTTTACCTGGACGATCTTGATCGCCTGATCTCGCAGACAATGAAGAACAAGCCCTTCGGCAAGGCGCTGAACGCTTATCTCGGCACGCCGGTCGACGAAGCGCAGCGTATCGATATCCTGGAACAGCACGCGTCCATGGGCAAACTGGTCAGCGTCGCCCGGCTGCCCAGTGCGCGCTGGCCGGCCCCAGCAAAGTATCCACTGGTGCTGGCACAGCAGGCAGCCGTCGCGCAGATTCTGCACGCGCTGGGTTGTGAGGGTGGCGGCACCATCGGAGTCAATGGGCCGCCGGGTACTGGCAAGACAACGCTGTTGTGCGACGTGATTGCGGAAGTCGTCACTGATCGGGCGCGCAGGATTGCCGCGCTCGGCAAACCGTCGGAACTCTTCGAAGACAAGATCGAAATCGCCGGGAAGAGCTTTTTCCCACTCAAGGCCAGGGTCATGGCCGGCACATCCATCGTTGTCAGCAGCACCAACAACAACGCCGTCAAGAACATCACCCAGGAGCTGCCGGCACGCGAAAAAGTGTCGGGAGAATTCGGACCAGCTGCGTACTTTGAGGAGGTAATCCGAGAAGTCTTCGCCGCCCAGAAAGTAGTGGACAAGGACGGTCAGCCGGTCGAGTGCTGGGGGCTGATCGCTGCTGCGCTGGGCAATGCGGGCAACCGTCGCGCCTTTGCCAAGGGATTGTTCCGCTACGACCCCAAGCCTCGTGGCGCTGCCGGTCAAACGGAGACTACTTCCGAGGAAGTTGAAGAAGACGATCAGGCACTCCAGGATTCCGCCGGCGATGCCCCTCCGGATGCATTGCCGCCGTCAATGAAGCAACTGCTGGAAGCGGCGACGAAGGAATATGCGCGGTACCAGGTGGAGTGGCAGGTCGCCAGGAAGGTATTCAGGGCACCTCGAAAAACCTCGATCCGCCCGCCCTTGATAAAATCGCATCGTTCTGAATTCGCCCCGAGCCAACTCCGATGAAACCGCGCAGCGCCATCAAGACCGACCTGTTCGCCTTTGATCACCACCGCAAGAAGATC
>JAKLLI010000296.1 GCA_023150195.1 Azonexus sp. | reverse complement strand
TTGATCTGGTCGCACGAACTCTTGAGTGGGTTCGGCCAAATCGACATTTCTCGCGAACGCGACAAGCCGTCAAACCCACTCGGCATCGTGCTTACAAGGCTATTCGATGAAGCTGGCATGGCTTAACTTAACGGCATTGGTGCTGGACCTCGATTATCTGCCGCTGGATGCGCGTGAAGCCTATCAGGCCGAAGACGAAAGGATGATCGCCGAAGGCGCGCGTACCGTGCGCGAAGTCCCCATGATGGCGGCCGATGGTGTCCTCCATGACACCTTGTACGCCGTCAGCGGTTTCCGGCCTGAAAACGGCATGCCCGGCGGGCTGATCGGCGTCATTGTCGATATCAGCGCCCAGAAGGCCGCCGAGCGGGAAACCCAAAAAGCCCGGGCGGCGGCAGAGTCGGCGGCGGCGGCCAAGGCAGATTTCCTGGCCAACATGAGTCATGAAATCCGCACCCCCATGAATGCCATCATCGGCATGACGCATCTGGCGCTGCAAACCGGGCTGGACAACCGCCAACGCAATTACCTGAACAAGGTCGATAACGCCGCCAAGGGGCTGCTGGGATTGATCAACGACATTCTCGATCTGTCCAAGATCGAGGCCGGCATGATGCGCTTCGAGCGCACCCCCTTCAGTCTCGATGCCAGCCTGCGCCATGTCGGCGATATCAGCACCATCAAAGCCCGCGAACGCGGCCTGGAGTTGCTCTTCGATGTCGACAGCCAACTCCCCGACCGCCTCATCGGCGACCCCCTGCGTTTGGGCCAGGTGCTGATCAATCTGGTGGGCAATGCCATCAAATTCACCGAGCAGGGAGAAGTCACCGTCGTGGTTCGGCGCCTGCCGACGCAAGACAACCGCCTGACCCTGCGCTTCGAAGTGCGTGATACCGGCATCGGCATCAGCGAAGCGCAACAAGCCCAGTTGTTTGCCGCCTTCACGCAGGCAGACAGTTCCACGACCCGAAAATACGGCGGCACCGGCCTGGGCCTCTCAATTTGCAAACGCATTGTCGATTTGCTGAGCGGCCACATCGAAGTCCGTAGCACACCGGGTGTCGGCAGTTGCTTTGCCTTTGAATTGCCTTTTGAACTGGCGGCCGATCAGGATCCCGCTTTGCCACGGCGTTTGGGCCTGCCGCCCGGTCTGCGCACCCTGGTCGTCGACGACAGCCCGGGTGCCCGGGAAGTTTTCGCCAACATGCTGGGGGGACTGGGAATCGAATTCGGCTTGGCCGCCAGCGGCAACGAAGCCCTGGCAGAACTGGCCAGCGCCCGGCAAAAGGGACAGCCTTATCGCCTGCTGCTCATCGACTGGAAAATGCCCGGCATGGACGGGGTACAACTGGTTCGCCTGCTGGCTGACAATGGCCAGGCCAGCGACCTGCCCGCGGTGGTCATGACCACCGCCCACGATCACGATGAACTGCGCGAAGCATTGGGTGAAGTGGACGTTGGCGCGATACTAGCCAAGCCGGCCACGCCTTCCTCCCTGTTCGACGCCATCGTCAGTGCACTGCATCCTGGCCAGGGTATGCAGATTCGCCACGCATCCCCCGTGTTGCCCGAAACCACCTTTGCCGGCCATCGTGTACTGCTGGTCGAGGACAACGAGGTCAATCGCGAATTGGCTGAAGAAATGCTGCAGGCGGTGGGGCTGCAGGTGCTCACTGCGGTCAACGGTCAGCTTGCGGTGGAAATGGTGGAACGACAGTCCTTTGACCTGATCCTGATGGACTGCCACATGCCGGTCATGGATGGCTACGAAGCCACCCGCCGCATTCGCCAGCTGCCCGGCGGAAACGATTTGCCGATCATTGCCATGACCGCCAGCGCCATGGCCGAAGATCGCCAGCGTTGTCTAGATGCCGGCATGAACGAACATATCGTCAAACCCGTCGATGTCGCAGTGCTTTACGGCACGCTGGCCCATGCACTGGGCGTGACCATCAGGCCAGCGTTGCCCGGGAAAGTCACACTCCCCGCTGCGGATGAATGCGGCCTTGACCAGGAAGGCGCACTTGCCCGGCTGGGCGGCAACCAAGCGCTTTACGCCCGCCTGCTTCAGCGTTTCAGCGAAGAACAGGCCAATGTTGAAAATCAGTTGCAGGCTTGTGTTGACCGTGGCGATGCCGAATCACTGCATCTGCACGCCCACACCCTGAAAGGCCTGGCAGCCAACATTGGTGCCGATGCGCTGCGGAACATCGCCTGGAAAATCGAACAACTGGCCAGCACCGGCCCCGTGACCGCCGAAACCTTTGCCGCCCCGCTGGATCAATTGGCCGCGGCCCTGTCACCCGTGCTGGCGGCTTGCCGGCATGCTGCCAGCCCCGAAAAAGTGCTTATGCGCGATGAAGCACCCGCTGAATTGCACACTGCGCTAAGCGAATTGCATCAACTGCTGGATAATGACGATGCTTCCGCTGTACGTGCTTTCGAATCGCTCCTGCCGGTCTTGAAACGCGATGCGGACAGCGTCCTGATAGACCAGCTGGCAAAGGAAATCGGGCGCTATGATTTCGAAACTGCCATCCGGACACTGAACACCCTGATCGAGTCGATGAACGCATGAGTCCTAGCCCACCCAATACGTTGCTGCCAAAACAGAGCATTCTGGTTGTCGACGACACGCCAGATAACATCGATGTCCTCAGCGACATTTTGGCGGACAACTACCGCATCCGCGTCGCGACCTCGGGCGAAAAGGCGCTCAAGATCATCTATTCCGATGAACCGCCCGACCTCATCCTGCTCGACATCATGATGCCCGGCCTGAGCGGCCTGGAAATCTGTCGGCGGGTGAAGGCCAATCCCGACCGACGCAGGATTCCGATCATTTTCGTGACGGCCATGACCACCACCGAAGATGAGCGGCGGGGGTTTGAAACCGGTGCCGTGGACTACATCACCAAACCGGTCAGCCCGCCCATCGTGCTGGCGCGGACGACCCGCCAGCAAATCATTCGCCGCCTGGGGCGCGCAGCAGAGTTCAAGGACAACGAAACCGGCAACCACGTCTTGCGCATGAGCCACTATGCACGCCTGATTGCGCACGCTCACGGCCTGGGTGACGAAGCCAGCGAAACCATTTTCAACACCGCGCCCATGCACGATATCGGCAAAATCGGCATACCCGATGCCATTCTGCTCAAACCGGGGAAGCTGAATGCCGAAGAATGGGCGATCATGCACCAACACCCGATCATGGGAGCCGAAATCATTGGCAAACACGAAAACGAGTTGCTGGAAACCGCGCGCATTATCGCCCTGTCGCACCACGAAAAATGGGATGGCAGCGGTTATCCGCTGGGGCTCAAGGGCAACGCAATTCCGCTCGAAGGCCGCATTGTGGCCATCGCCGACGTGTTTGATGCGCTGGTATCGGTGCGTCCTTATAAAAAGGCCATGCCATTGAACGAGGCCCTGGCTTATATGCGATCACAAAGTGGGCTGCATTTCGATCCGCAATTGATGCAGGCCTTCGAAGCCGCCTTGCCTGAAATTCTTCGCATCAAGGAAATTTACGCTGATGAAAACGGGGCGCTAACTGACCTTGAATTTCAAATCAAGGAAATCTATACCCATCAACACGATCCCAAAGGCTACCCCGCCGTACTGATCGAACCCAAGGACTAAGCGCCGCGCGCAGATGTCTGTACCTTTCGTGTCCGGAAAACGTTTTTACTGGCTCGGTTTCTTTCTGCCGGTCAACGGCCTGTTCGAAGCCATTTTCTTTCTGCTGCGCGGCTTTCGTCCCGATCTGGACGCCGCGCTTTGGCTGACAGCCTGTATTCAGGGCGGCTATTTTCTGGCTTTCAGCTATGGCGTACTGGCGCTTCGGGCATGCTGGCATGCGGCACCCTCGCTTTCGGCCTGGGGCTATCGATTGGCGGGCTTGGTCAGTCTGACCTTGTTGCTATTGCATGTGCCCGCGGTTTATCACGTGGCGCAATTCGAACGGGAAGCCCGGCGGGCGATGCAGCTTGCCAACCTTGCCTTGCCGGCCGATCAAGCGGGCAATGTGCGTGCTGAAACGATCCTGGGCATCGGCCGGCTATGGATCTACAGGACGACCTTGAAGACCGTTTCCCGCGCGCAAATCCAGCCCGAAATATTCGTCACTACGGCACGTGAAGCGCTGACACGCCCACTTTGCGATGATCCCTGGCAGGTCCGCTTACTAGCCAATGCCATTACTGTGCGTTTCCGATATCTGGATCGGGATGGCCAGCGGCTTGCCGACATTGATTTTCCGCCGGGCAGTTGCACGAACCGGGTTACGCCATGAACTGTCTTCGCGCCTGTCTGAGCCGTGCCGGTGATCTGTCATCCGGCAACATGGAAATCCTCAAGTGGTTTGCCGTGGCGATGATGATGGCTGACCACGTCAATTTGTTTTTGCTGAATTCGCGTTACCCGGTGCTCTTCATTGCCGGCCGTCTGGCCCTGCCTATCTTCGTCTGGCTACTGGCCAGCAACCTCGCACGTCAGACGCCCGGCGATACCCGCCTGGTGCTGCGCATTCTCGGCCGCCTGCTGCCTTGTCTGGTGATCGCCGAATTACCTTACCGGGCGCTGAATTACGCCCAGGTCGGCTGGCTTCCGCTCAATGTCCTGACGACACTGGCCGTTGGTGTGGCCCTCATCGGCTTGCTCGAAACCCGCCGCGTTAGTCACCGCTGGCTGGCCCTGCTGCTGTTTGCGCTGAGCGGCCTGGTCATCGATTACGGCTGGGCCGGGAGTGCCTTGATGGTCAGCAGCTGGGCGCTGCTCCGTTGGCCTGATCGCTGGCGCTTTCTGGCCTTCCTGGCCAGCATGTTGTGGATCAGTTGGGTGAATACGACGGCCTGGGCATTTGCAGCCATTCTACCTATCCTGGCCATCTCGCGATGCAAGCTGCCCTTTCCACGGTGGCGTAACGCGCTTTACTGGGTTTACCCGCTGCATCTGGCGATAATCGCCCTGCTCAAAACCACGCTTTTCCTGACTTAAGCCTCAGCGTTTATTCCGGATCTTTGGAGTCAATGCACAAAGTTACCGGGCCATCATTAACCAGCGACACCGCCATGTCAGCACCAAAAATGCCGGTCGCAACGGGTCGACCGCAGGCTGCTGAAAGCGCATCCACAAATCGTGAAAACAAGGGTCCGGATTCGCTACCTTTGGCCGCTCGACTCCACGATGGCCGATTTCCCTTACGCACCGACGCATACAGCGTGAATTGCGACACCACCAGCAGTTCTCCCCCGCTTTCCAACAGGTTGCGATTCATGATGCCCTGTTTGTCAGCAAACAGCCGTAAGCGCAGCAGCTTGGGCGGTGTCCCGCGGAGTGGTGTAAGAGCTGAGGGTTTGGGGTTTGCCGTGGGTGCCCTGCAGGGCACCCACGGCGGGCGCGATCGGGAGGTCATCGGAGAACTCCGGTAAGGTTGGGTTTGCGAATCTCAATCTCTACT
>JAKLLI010000295.1 GCA_023150195.1 Azonexus sp. | reverse complement strand
CCGGCGACCTTCTTGACCAAGCTGCCGTCATCCTCAAACAGCACGAAGAAATGCAGGTAATCGAGCAGCATGGCCGGCGCGAGCAGACCGCGCACCAGCGTTTCCAGTTCGCTGAACTGGCCGAGCGGGTCGAGGATGATGCCGTCAATCGTCCGCCACTGCATGAAGCGCTCGGCGCTGGCCGACAGCGAGCCCAGTCGGGCCTCGGTGCCGTCGGCAATGACCAGCAGCTCGTTGTATTGGAAAACGTCGGGAATCTGAGCCTTGTAGGTCTGAATCTGGTCGAAGGCCTTCCAGATGTCGGCGTTCTCGTCGGCGGGATTCTTCAGTTCCAGCAGCACCAGCGGCAGGCCATTGACGAACAGGATGATGTCCGGGCGGCGGGTGTGGTGAGGGCCTTTGATGGAGAACTGATTCACCGCCAGCCATTCGTTCTTCGTTGGGTTGCCCCAGTCGATCAGCCGAACGAAATCACCGCGCGTTTCGCCATCCTTCTGATACTGCACCGGCACCCCGCCGACCAGCAGCTTGTGAAAGTGGCGGTTTGCGGTCAACAAGGCAGGAATGCCCAAATCCATCACCTGCTTGAGCGCATCTTCCCTGGCGGCGGTGGGGATCTCCGGATTCAGGCAGTGAATGGCTTCGCGCAGGCGAAAAGGCAGCAGCACCTGCTGGTAGTTGGCACGCTCCGGGCTCTCGCCATCGGGGGCGATGGCCGGGCCGTGCAGATGGCTGTAGCCCACTTCACCCAGCCAGCCGAGCGTTTCCTGTTCGAGTTGGTCTTCGGTCATGGCTTGCCCTTGTTCTAGCGCGTCAACAACGCGATGTAATCCTGATAACTGTAACTTCGGTTTTTCTTCTGTCCGGTCAGTTCGCTGACGATGCCCAAATCCTCCAGCAGCTTGACCGCCGCATTCGCTGTGGGAAAGCTGGTGTTGAGCGCCTGGCGGGCCAGTTCGACAGTAAAGCGCGGCATCATCGGCAAGGCTTCAAACAGGCGATAACTCGCCGGGCCAGCCTTGGGCGAAGCCAACAAACGACGGCGATCGGCAGCAATCAAACTGGCAATGGCGACGATACTGCGCTCAGCCTCGCTGGCTGCTGCCGCCACCCCTTCAAGGAAGAAGCTGACCCAGCCTTCCCAATCGCCTTGCGTCCGGATTGCCGACAACCGCTGGTAATACGCCGACTGGTGCTGTTTAAGATAGCCACTGAGATACATCAACGGTTCGGGGAGCAGGTGCCAGTGCTCCATCAGGGCCGCAATCAGCAAACGTCCGATGCGTCCATTGCCATCAAGAAACGGGTGGATGGTTTCAAACTGGGCGTGCACCAACGCGATTTTCACCAGCGGCGGCAAAGTAGATGCCGAATCGTCGTGAATGAAGCGCTCGACATCCGCCAGCAAATCCGCCACCCGCTCCGCTGGCGGTGGCACAAATGCGGCGTTGCCAGGCCGTGTGCCGCCAATCCAGTTTTGCGAACGACGCAACTCGCCGGGCTGCTTGCCGCTGCCGCGCACGCCGTTGAGCAGCAAACGGTGGGCATCGCACAGCAGGCGCACGCTGATCGGCAAGCCCGCCGGATCGCGTAGATTGTCCTGCACCAGCCGGAATGCCCGCAGGTAATTGGTCACCTCTTCGACATCGTCGGTGTTGCCGATGGCAAAACCGGCCTCTTCATCGAACAGATCAACCAGCGTCGCCTGCGTGCCCTCGATCTGGGAAGTAAGCAAGGCTTCCTTGCGCACAGCGCTATAGAGCAGCCAATCCACCGACGGCACCAGCCCCGACACCCCGGACAAACGGGCCAACGCCAGCTCCGCCGCCCGATTGCCGGCTTCAAAACATGCGGGCGCCAATAGCGGCTCGCACGGCGGTAATGGCAGCGGGACAAAGGCCTGAACAGCTTCGCCCAAGGTGGTGGAAGTCGCGTAAGTACCGGTGCGGCGCATGGTATGAAAGGATTCTTTAAATGACACTCAAGATATTAAAGCAATCGTTAATACAATGTCACACCATGAAAGCGGGTTTGAATATCGACAGGTAATTGGGCAGCGGCTTGCTGCCTGAATGACGGCATTTGGTCAGCAAGCTGCTGACCAAATTTCAGGGCAGCCATTTCAGGCAATTTTTTCAACGAGCGCCTCGGCCTCGGGCAAGCGCAAAGCCCCGGAGATCAGGCGGGGTAGCAGGGTGTCGCGGAGGGTGGCGAGGGTTTGGGCTTGTTTGAGATTTTCCCGGATTCGTTCCATGACGGGCGCCAACAAACCTTCGAAAGCAGAAATGACCGATTTTTCGGGGTAGACCGTAACAACGCCGGATAGCGTATCTCGTGTAATGGTGTCGAACACAGAACCATGCGTCCGTTGCTTCAGTGTTTCAACAAGCCGACAGGTGCAGAAATAGGTGAAGTAGGCATCACCAGCTTTGCCGCCAAGGCCATAGCACGATTGGTTCATTGCCATCTCGCGGCCAGTCAGTGCTAAACGTCCAACGGTTCCTCGCGCTGAAATGATGGTCGTCCCTGCGGGGAGCAGTTTCGTTGATGAGCCGTGGAGCCCAGCTTCTGTAATGTGTTTCTCGGTGTCGATAACAAAAACATCTGATGGAGCAGGTGCATCGACGACAGAAAACCACGGAATATCGCCATTCCAGAATGCCTCAACCGACGTTTTGGGTGTTCCGCCTCCGATGACATCCAATGTTTCGGTGAAAGAACCAACTCGCCATCCCTTCGGCACCAAGCCCAATTCCGACTCCTCGAAGCTGTCGGGAAAGAGGGCGGCGGTGGCTTCGTCCATGCCTTCCGGGGCGCGGCCTGCCTGCTTGGCGCGGACGGGGTCGAAATCGACAAACCACGACTTAACAGGTTACCCAAAAACACCGTGATGCCTTCGGCTATTCATTGCTGACGATGCAAAAATTTCTGCCACATTCCCTTTGCAGGCCTTCGAAACTGGATTTCAGCCGGTTTCTTGGCCTCTTTGGGGTTTGCTGCCCG
>JAKLLI010000294.1 GCA_023150195.1 Azonexus sp. | reverse complement strand
ATGGCTTGATCGGCCCCAATGGCGCCGGCAAAACCACCTTTTTCAATTGCATGACCGGACTCTACGTACCGGACGGTGGCGGTTTTGTCTTTGGCGGCCAGGCCCTGGTCGCGGATGCGCCGCAGCAGGCCGCTTTGCGCGGTATTGCACGAACCTTTCAGAACATCCGCCTGTTCGGCAACATGACTGCCCTGGAAAACGTCATGGTCGGGCGACATGTGCGGACGCAGGCGGGGATTTTCGGTGCCATCTTCCGTACTGCGGCCCAACGCCAGGAGGAAGCGGCCATTCGTGAGCGGGCGATGGATTTGTTGCGCTATGTGCGGATCGAGGCGCGGGCCGATGATCTGGCCTGTAACCTGTCGTATGGCGATCAGCGCCGTCTGGAAATCGCCCGGGCGCTGGCCACCGAGCCCCGCTTGCTCTGTCTGGATGAACCCGCCGCCGGCATGAACGCCACGGAAACCGAGGCGCTGCGCGAACTGATCGAAGGCATACGCAGCGATGGCACGACGGTGCTGCTGATCGAACACGACGTCAAACTGGTGATGGGCTTGTGTGACCGGGTGGCTGTACTGGATTACGGCGCGCTGGTCATCGAGGATGTGCCCGCCGTGGTGCAAAAGGATCAACGCGTGATTGAGGCTTACCTAGGTGCTTGAAGTAACCGGACTCCACGTCGCCTATGGCGGCATTCAGGCGGTGCGCAGCATCACCTTTCACGTCAATCAGGGCGAAACCGTGGCGCTGATCGGAGCCAATGGCGCCGGCAAGACCACCACGCTGAAAGCGATTTCGCGGGTGATCAATGCAATTGGGGGCGACGTGCATTTTTGCGGCGAGAAAATGTTGCGCATCCCGCCACACGACGTTATCGCGCGGGGGATTGCCCTGGTGCCGGAAGGGCGAGGCGTCTTTCCGCGCCTGACAGTCGCCGAAAATCTGCGCATGGGCGCCTTCATTCGCGATGACAAAGCCGAAATCGCGTTGGACATGGAACGCATGTACGGGTATTTCCCGCGCCTGAAAGAGCGCTGCAGCCAGTTGGCCGGCACGCTGTCCGGCGGCGAGCAGCAAATGCTGGCCATCGGGCGCGCCCTGATGAGCCGCCCCAAGCTCTTGTTGCTCGATGAGCCGTCCATGGGTCTGGCGCCGATCATGGTGCAAAAGATTTTCGAGGTCATTCGGGCGGTTGCCGCAGAGGGCATGACCATCCTGCTGATTGAACAAAATGCCAAACTGGCCCTCGAAAGCAGCCAGCGGGCCTACGTTTTGGAAAGTGGCGAAATTACCCTCAATGGCCCGTCGACCGCGCTCCTGCACGATCCTAAAGTGCGCGCGGCCTATCTGGGCGAATAAGAAACAGCGCGGAGGCGGACATGAAAGGCGTGGTATTTACCGAGTTTCTGGATATGGTGGCCGACCGCTTTTCGGCCGATATGGTCGACGACATCATCGACGATGCCCAACTGCCCTCCGGCGGGGCTTACACGGCGGTTGGCACCTACCCGCACAGTGAGATGGTGGCGCTGGCGAGTGCCTTGTCCAGGCGTAGCAGCCTCAGCCTGCGCGACCTCCTGCTGGCCTTTGGCGAGCATCTGTTCGGTCGTTTCGTGGTCGCCTATCCCGCGTTCTTTACGGGGCAGCACGATGCGTTGAGCTTTCTCGCCGGGATCGAAGACATCATCCACGCCGAAGTGCGCAAGCTTTACCCCGAAGCGGAACTGCCGCGTTTTGTCGTGGAAAGCCGGTCGACCGACAGTTTGACCCTGATTTACGCCTCGGGCCGGCACTTTGAAGACCTGGCCGAAGGCTTGATGCGCGGATGCTTCCGCCATTTTGGCGAAGCCATCGACCTGCAGCGGGCATGCCTTGGCGAAGGGGATGCCCGGACTGAACGCTTCGTCTTGCGTCGATTGCCTACGGCATGAGTACCGAGGAGGCGCGTTGGCAACGGCGCATCGAGCGAGAGCGCCTGGCGCGTCAGGCGGCGGAGCAGCTACTGGAAGAAAAAAGCCTGGCACTCTACGAAGCCAACGGCCGTCTGCAGTCCCTGGCCGATGGGCTAGAGCAACAGGTCGTCGAGCGCACGCAGGCGCTGCAGCAGGCGGTGGATCGCGCTGAAAAGGCGACGCGGGCCAAAAGCGAATTCCTGGCGATGATGAGCCATGAAATTCGTACGCCCATGAATGGCATTTTGGGCATGGCGGAACTGCTATCGATGTCTGCCCTCAACGACGAACAGCAGGCGCAGGTTGGCGTGATCCGCAAAAGTGGCGATGTCTTGCTGGCGCTGATCAATGACATCCTCGATCTGTCCAAAATTGAGGCCGGCAAGCTGGCGCTGGAAGCCCGCGCTTTTCCGCTCTACGAAGAAATTCAGGGCGTTTTGGCGCTTTATCGGCCGTTGACCGAGGAAAAATCGCTGCGGCTATCGCTGGACGCTAGCGTCGCCAACTTGCCGCCGCTGGTGGTGGGGGATTCGGTGCGTTTGCGGCAGATTTTGAGCAACCTGTTGTCGAATGCGCTCAAGTTTACGGCGACCGGCGAGATTGTCCTGACGTTGACGCACGAAGCCCTCAAGGGTGGTTTGGTGCGCCTCAATTTTGCCGTGCGCGACAGTGGCATCGGGATTCCGCCCGAACGCCTGGATCGCCTGTTCAAGCCCTTCTCCCAGGTCGATAGTTCGACCACGCGGGAATACGGTGGCACCGGGCTGGGGCTGGCCATTTGCGCGCGTCTGGCACGGGCGATGGGGGGCGAAATGGCGGTTGAAAGCACGGCCGGTGTGGGGAGCACCTTCCGCTTCCATGTGGTGCTGCCCGTCGCCGCCATCACTGCGCAGTCCGCCGGCACTGCGGCGCACGGCCCCGTACCGGATGGCGTCGCCGACTTGCGGGTGCTGGTGGTCGACGACAATCCGGTGAACCGCGCCTTGGCCCTGGCCATGCTGAAAAAACTCGGGATTCGCGCCGAGGTGGCCGAAAATGGGCTGGAAGCACTGCATCGGGTGGAGCA